>CALLPU010000131.1 GCA_938016235.1 uncultured Granulosicoccus sp.
GCAGCATCAGCTTCCTCATCAACGGCAAAAATCTTCTTGCCGGTTTCGGCCTTGTACCACTGCGCTCCAAAAGCCAGCAATCGCTGTTGTTTTCGATCTAGGCCGGCGAATAATTCTGCTTTGGCTATCGCTTCGATCTTGCGGTTCAGGTCCTGCCGCGCATCGTTGTCCTGCGCGTCGTCCTGTCGCGAACCCCCATCAATCCGTCCGTCAACAATCTCGACGTAAAGGTCGTAGTTTTCCGGATTCAGGATCTGGTTTTCGATGAAGATCTTGGTGGTGTCCGGCATTAACTCACTGACACGTTCGCGCATCAGATCTCGGGCCTCGCTGTCATGGCTGGCCAGTGAATTTGCCAGAATCAGAATGTCCGGTTTTTTGATGCCTGCACGGCTGAAGGCAACGCGTTCTCTAAATACGGCAGGCAGGTTGGTACCGCCCGATGATGTCACCAGGTCGTAGATGGATTCCGCCAACAGACGGCGTAAACCGTTCTCATTGCAAACATCAACAACGATATCCTCGATCGTTGATTCACGAGCGCCGGCCATGCCGGAAATCCGTCCGAACAGGGCGTTGCCCATGACGCTCATGACAGGGATGTATCGAGTGGGGTCAATGCGTTCGAACAATTGATCCAGTTCTGCGACCATCTTTTCCGAACTTGTCTGACGGATTTGCAGTACACGTTCCTTGAAGGCCTCGCTGAATGCCGGACCGATCTGTTCTGCTGAAAAAGCAAACGGTACCGTGAGCATGAGCGCATAGTCTTCCGATGACAGCCCCGTATCACCTACCTCTCTGCGCCGTTTGATAATAGCGCCGAGTTGTTGATACAACTCTTCTTCCATATTCAACCGTCGGAACAGGGGGTGGTCGGTGCCATCACTGCCGAACGTTGCGGTCAGACCCTCTATCACGGTCACGGACATTTCCATCAATTCATCGGCAATGCCTTGCTCGCGCAGGATGCGCACGAAGTTCTCATCCTGTGACAGTGAGATCTGCGTCAGCATGCGCGTTGGCAAGGCATAGAGCAGGTTGCTGCCCAAGGGCGTAACCGGGTTGAATTTATCCGGGTGAAATTCATGAACCAGATCGGCCAAGCCTTCTTCAACCAGGCGTTTGGCGATTACCGGTCGTAATCGAACAATTTCTTCGGCCAATTTCGGGTGTTCGCTCGCCTGCAACGTTGAACGCAAGGCGCGACGCACCATGAATTCGTCAATCCCCATCGCCTGAACCAGCTGGAACCACCAGTCACGAATGTCATCGGATGATGTCAACCCGGCCACGGTGGGATCAACCCACTCCGTGTGAAACGGATCAATGCTGTTGCCGGCCTGCTCGGCCTTGTTACGAAAGCTGTCTACATCGGTGTCAACACCGAGAGCCTCGAGGGGCTTGTTCTTGAACGGTAGCAGGATGTTCTCGCCCAGCGTGCCTTGCAGGATATGAGGATTGGAATGCGCATAGCCGATACAGTTGGCCAGCGTCACCTGGTGAATGCTGTTCAGTTCCTGCCCGGCGATGGTGATGGATCCGCGTTGCGGAATCACTTCGCGCGTCAGTAGATCGGCAAAGGCCAGTGCCGCCGTTTCATTGCCTGCCTTGACGGCAACGCGAGCACCTTGTGGAATGGTTAACGTGATGTCTTCCAGTATGGTTTGTCCGTCTTCATCACGGACGGAGACATCCTTCAATTCGATATCACCTTTCAGGTTGGCGTCGCCTTCAGGCGTGCCTTCATACAAACTGTCCTCCACCAGCGAGCTGGCTTCAAAGCGTTCGGTAACCGCTTCCCAGCGCAGGGCAACATCTTGTGTTGTGTTGTAGAACGCCAGCAGCTCTTTCCAGGGTGAAGACATATCTTTAAAGGCCGCTAACGCCGCCACCAGTGCGCCGACTGTGATGTGTCCGGTAATGGCCAGGTAGCCACCCACGGAATAAAAGAAGAACGGCGTCAGCTGGTTGATGAAGTTATTGAGAAATTTCATGAAGAATTTCTTCTGATAGATCTCAAATCGAATGTCGTACAGATTGCCAAGGCGATCAGAAAACAATGACATCCTGTAGCGCAGCCCGCCGTTGGTACGGATGTCGCTGACGCCAGCGGCTGTTTCACCGATATCCGCAGCCAGTTTACGAACCTCTTGTATTCGGCCCTTGTTAAGCAGATTGATTTGACGCTGCAGGATGGGGATTATCCAGGCCTGTAACGGAATCAGCGCAATGGCAGCCAGTCCGAACCAGACGCTCTGAGCAAACAGAAACACCAGTATGGTGAGCATCTGCCCCGCCTTGAGTATGGGCTGGGACAGCATGTCCCCCATGATCCCACCCAAGGGTTCTGCTTCGGAGGTCACCATGGATACCAGCTCACCCTGGCTTGTATTTCGAAAATACGGGCGGGGAAATCTGAGGATGCGCGTGAGCAGTTGATAGCGGAATCGTCGCAACAAGCGTTCAGCCAGTACACCTTTCATGGTGTTAAGGCGCATTTTCAGCAGCCCGTTAGCCAGTACTGCAATCAGAAAAGCGCCACACAGCACCATCAGGAACTGTATCTGAGTCAGGCCAATACCCAGAATAACTACCTCTTCGCCTGATCCACCAATGGCATCGTTGATGATGCGCTTGGGTAATTCCAGTGATATGTAGAGTATCGGGAAGGTCAGCAGAGTGACCAGCAGCAGAATGATCTGGTCCCGTTTCGAGTATTTCCAAATGTACGTAAAAATACTCTTTTCCATAGGCTGTGCTCCCGCAAATTCACTGCTATTGCCGGTACGATACTGCGAATGGTCGCGTGCGTGTTCCTTTGTTTGTTTACGCTTTTTTGATAAAAGTCTCAGGGTTGCGGCTTGGTCTCGCTGGCTTCCAGTGCCGCTGCACCAATTGCATTCTTTTCGTCCTCTGTGAGTTCAGGGTCGTTCGCGCTTACGTTGTCCAGCTTCACGCGTACTTCCTTGCGGGCAAACTGAATACCGTTCTTTTCAAACTCGCGTTGTACCCGTTGAAAGATCTCTTTGCGAATCATGAACTGCTTGCCGGGTTTTACCATGAACTTGCCGCGTATCACGATCCCGACGTCATCAACCTGAATGACGCCCTGTGATTTGAAGGGCTGAATGAAGTCATCGGCAAATTCAGGCACGGCCATGAGCTCGTTGCCAATGGCCTTGAAGATGCGCTTGACCTTGATCAGGTCTGTTTCAAAGGGCACGGTAAAGGTCAGCTTCATGATGGTCCAGTCCCTGGAGTAGTTGGTGATCTTGGGTATCTCTCCGTAAGGAATGGTATGGATAGGGCCGCGATGATGACGCAACTGCATGGCGCGTAGCGAAATCTTCTCAACCGTACCCATGGTGCCTTCAATATTTACGTACTCACCGGCGCGAAAGGCATCATCAATCAGAAAGAACAGCCCGGAGACGATATCGCTCACCAGTTTCTGTGCGCCAAAACCTATGGCGAGGCCGACAATACCGGCACCTGCCAGCAGCGGTGTGATGTCTACGCCCACATTCCCAAGACCGATAAGCACTGTAATGACCACGATCGTGGTTTGCACGAACCACGTGATCAGCGGCAATACGGTGGATAATCGTGATCGCCCTACACCGCCGCCGTCGCCACCCGGGAGTTCGGCGTCGCCACCACCGTCCGCCGTTTTCTCAGCCGCCAGTTTGCTGTTCAGCCACAGAGTAGTGACTTCCCATAGCAGGTAGCCGATAGCGAATATGCCAATGAATTCGAGCAGTTTCTGAGTGGTGCGGGTGCCAATATCAGCTGAGTCAAGATTGGTCAGATCGATACCCCAGATGCGGGTAAGCCAGGTCAGCACAAACAACATCACCAGCAGCCGCCCGATACGTATGTAG
>CALLPU010000132.1 GCA_938016235.1 uncultured Granulosicoccus sp.
TAACGCGAAGAATTTGTTGTTACCGCAGGTAGAAATATTTACTCAATGAGGAAGCAGATAGCTGTTTATTTGCTGAATAGTGCGCATGATCAGGCCAGCGATCCTGCAATCCTTACACTGAAGTTGTTAGCCAGCCACTACGCTGTTAACGTTACTGTCCTTTTAATATTTGAGGGTCACACGATGAGCAATGTACGGGTGAACGAGGGCGACAGGTTTGAGTGTTCACAATGTGGTATGGCGGTTCTGGTAGTTGAGCCATGCAAGTGTGAGAACGGTGAACCGTTTTTTTCCTGCTGTGGTGAGCAAATGAGCATGATCGAAAGCAGCGATGCAGACGAATAGGATCAAAAATCAGTGACCGTAGAACAGCTGATGTATGGTGGCAACATGCGCCAGTCAGATTAACACCTGTCGTTGAACCAGCGAATCATGAGGCCCGGTAAGGTGAGGCGATCGAGCTGTGCACTGTTGCTCAGTCTCATAATGACCTTTTTCGTCTGCTCGTTGCAGGCGCAGGTTGATGTACCTGTAACTCAGGAGCAGAGTGCGGCCTCAGACACCTCAGCCATAGAGGGCGATCAGCCGCCAATAGCGCTGGATGCCACAGCGGTTGAAGACGAAGACATTCAATCGCGGCTCAGTAGTATTCTCTCCGAGATAGAGGCCATGGACGACGTCTCGGTGGATGTCAGCAACAGCGTTGTCCAGCTGAAGGGGCAGGTAGACAGTGCCGAAGCGCGACTAGAAGCTCAGTCGTTGGCTGATTCGCTACAGGGAGTGGTCAAGGTCGATAATCAAGTGGAGGTGTCGCGCGATGTGTCTCAGCGCGTTCGCTCTACGTGGGATCGGGTGATTGAGCTGGCGAGCCAGATCAGGAGTGTGTTGCCAATCCTGATACTGTCGCTGTGTGTGTTTGTACTGTTCTGGTATTTGGCTGGACGCGTTGCGAGATTGCAAGTGTTCTGGCGTAAGTTAGCGCCTAATGCGTTTATTGCCACGGTATTCGGCACCATTGCCAGACTCTTGATTCTGCTGCTGGGAGCCCTGGTTGCGCTTTACCTGCTTGATGCAACTTCAATCATTGCTACGGTATTGGGAGCGGCGGGTATCGTTGGCCTGGCCGTCGGTTTTGCAGTTCGCGACACCGTTGAGAATTTTATCGCCAGTATTCTCTTAAGTATCCGACAGCCATTCAAGATGAAAGACTTCGTGGAGATCAATGAACATCAGGGCTCGGTAGCGAGGTTGACCGGACGCGCAACCATACTGATCTCACCAAGTGGCAATCAGATTCGGATTCCTAACGCCATCGTCTTCAAGTCTGTCATCACCAACTACACACGCCATCCGATGCGGCGCTTTGAGCTGGCAGTCCCGGTCGACGAAAGTGAAGACCTGGTAAAGGCACGCCAGCTAGCTGAAAAGCAGGTGAAGGGTGTGAACGGCGTACAGCGTGATCCACCCCCTCAAGTGTACATCCAGGAGTTGGGTGAGACGATAATCTCGCTCGTGATTCAGGGCTGGGTGGATCAGCGAGAGCATGATCTGATGAAGGTTCAAACGGCGAGTGCGATCGCTGTAAAAACCGCCTTCAGAGATGCCGGAATAGTGATGCCGCAATCGGTCCATACGGTGACGCTGATCGATGAAAAACGCAAGCGAACCGCAGGCAACACGGAGCCGGCACAGTCTGCGAATCCTGATCTGGCAAAGCAGACTGGCAGTGTTCGCGAATCGCAAAGTAACGCTCCAGATGCGCGGACAACGATTGATACTCGTGTGGTGGCGCTCGATCAGGACGTGGTACAGACACAAGTGGCTGACGAACAGAAAGCCTCGCAGAATCTGCTAAGTCCGAACTAGCCCGCCTCGTCGCTGGCTCCTGCAATACGCGAGTCACGGACTGGCACTAGCCAGCAGAATCAGGCTTGCTGTCGCACCAGCTCCATTGCCTGAGACTTGTAGAAGCGAGTAAGCACCTGCTGCGTATTGACTACAGTCGTACCCTTCATGTCTGGCCTGCTTTCAAAGAACGCACGTAGTTGGCTTTCCCTGATAGGCTCAATGGCGGGTGATCGATCACCTCTTGGAAACACCTTGCCCACGGTTTTAAGCAGCATCAGGGCGGGGGTGCGAGGTGCGAACGTAAACAGTACGCGTGAATCGCCACCTCTGGTGCGTGACTGCAGAGCCGCTATGGCGTCCGCCATGTCATCAGGTTGATAATGAATAATGGAATCCATGGCGACAACATAGTCGTAGGATTCAGCTTCGGCCGCCAACATGTCACCCGCGGTAAACGTGATAGTGCCTGGCATATCTCGCGGCGTGCGCTCGTCGGCAAGCTGTATTAACGTAGGACTGATATCGATACCCGTGACATGCGCACCTCGTTTGGCCGCTTCGACAGACAACGCGCCCGTGCCGCAGCCAGCATCGAGCAGTCGCTTGCCCGTGAGATCGTCTGGCAACCAGCTCATTAGCAGGTTACGCATGGAATCGCGGCCTTCACGCACCGTTTGGCGAATACCGGAGACAGGTGCATCGGTGGTTAGCCGTTCCCAGGCACGAACTGCCGTTCGATCAAAATACACTTGCAGTTGTTCGCGGCGATCCAGGTAACTACGGCTCTGCTTGGCCATTAAATTCTCTTGCCGCTTTGTGCATCGAACAAGTGCATCGCGCTTTCGGGTAGATCGACACGCAGGGTTGAGCCGATGGATTGTTCGCTGTGTACCCCTTGCAGGCTAACAACCAGCGGAGAGTGAGTACCGGCCAGAACACCGTGAATCAGTGTGTTCGAACCCAATTGCTCAACCATGGCAGTAGTCACTTCGATGGCACCATCGCTCGATGCCACAAAGTGTTCGGGTCGTATACCCACCTTGATTGAGCCTTGGATGTTTGTGTCGCTGGGCAACTGCACACCGTTTTCCAGGCTGATGGTTTGACCGTTGGCGTTGCCCTCCAGAATGTTCATGGACGGGCTACCAATGAAGTCGGCTACAAACAACGAAGCGGGTCGTTCGTACAGTTCGATCGGCGTGCCGAACTGTTCCACGTTGCCGCCGTTCAATACCATCAGCCGGTCGCCCAGGGTCATGGCCTCCACCTGATCGTGTGTGACATACACGGATGTGACGCCGAGATCGCGTTGGAGTTTGCGAATCTCCAGACGCATCTGTACGCGCAATTTTGCATCCAGATTTGACAATGGCTCATCAAATAGAAAAACAGCAGGTTTTCTGACGATGGCACGCCCCATTGCCACGCGTTGACGTTGCCCGCCCGACAAGGCACGGGGTTTGCGATCCAGGTAGTCAGACAGTTGCAGCAGGTGGGCAGCCTTATCAACTCGTTCCTTGATTTCAGACTTGCTGACTTTGGCAATCTTGAGACTGTACGCCATGTTGTCGAACACCGACATGTGTGGATACAGTGCATAGTTCTGGAAAACCATGGCGATATTGCGCTCCATGGGTTCCAGGTCATTAACCACCACATCGTCTATCAGGATATCGCCATCACTGATAGTCTCAAGGCCTGCAATCATTCGCAGCAAGGTGGATTTGCCGCACCCGGATGGCCCAACGACAACGATCAGTTCCTTGTCGTTTATCTGCACATCAACGCCGTGAATGATCTCATCACGCCCGTACGACTTTCGAACCTGCTTTAAAGTGACAGTAGACATGGGTGCATCATTTCTCGGTATCAACCAGGCCTTTGATGAATAGATTCTGCATGAACACCACCACCATGACCGGTGGCAACATGGCGAGCAACGCGGTGGCCATGATAACCGGCCAGTCTGCAAGATCATCGCCGGAGGGGAACATCTGTTTGATGCCCATGACGATGGTGTTCATGTCGGGGTCAGTGGTCATCAGCAACGGCCAAAGATATTGGTTCCAGCCATAGATGAACAGAATCACGAACAACGCAGCAATATTGGTTCGCGACATGGGTAGCAATATATCCATGAAAAATCGCATGGGCCCTGCACCGTCCACACGTGCGGCCTCTGCCAGCTCATCGGGGACAGTCATGTAGAACTGCCGGAACAGGAAGGTAGCCGTGGCAGAGGCCACCAGAGGCAGGATCAGGCCGGAGTAACTGTTCAGCATGCCAAAGCCTGCAATCACCTCATACGTTGGAACAATGCGCACTTCCA
The DNA here is from genome assembly GCA_938016235.1 of uncultured Granulosicoccus sp. Lineage (GTDB taxonomy): Bacteria > Pseudomonadota > Gammaproteobacteria > Granulosicoccales > Granulosicoccaceae > Granulosicoccus. Next base: position 4,178 of record CALLPU010000132.1, read on the forward strand.
CTGGCAACATCAGCGTCATGAAAATCAGCCAGAAAAACAGACCGCGCAGGGGGAACTTGAAGTACACGATGGCAAATGCGGACAACAGCGAGATGACGATTTTGCCGATGGCAATCCCCAGTGCCATGATCATGGAATTGACGAGCATCTTCCAGACCGGCGCATTGACACCAGATAACAAGGCCCGCGTGTAATTCTCTACCAGGTGGTCTCCCGGTAGCAGTGGCATTGGAGGTCTGACCAGATCAGCCTGCGTGACGCTCGACGCTATGAACGCCAGATAAATGGGAAAACAGACAACACCGATGCCCATGATCAAACCCAGGTGGATCAACCACGTGGCTTTGCCGGTTTTCTCTACCATGCCGCTCATCAGTAGTGAACCCGGCGTTCAATGAACTTGAACTG
>CALLPU010000133.1 GCA_938016235.1 uncultured Granulosicoccus sp.
ACCCGTATCTTGGTTTCTTCATAGGGATCTACATCACTTGTAACGGTGACCCCCGCCCTGTCGAGGTCAGGCATCTCTGCTGCCGCTTTCGATTGCAGAACCCACTGAGTAAAATCCTCTGCCATGATGGGTGACGAGACGGGTTTCCCAATGAGTTCGGTTAGCTCGGTACTCAGTTCAACCGGGCTGCGCGGCGTGATCCGGTCCACCATCGAACAGGGAAACGCTACGTGGCTTTCAACCCAGGCCGCTAACTCTGATTCTTTGCACGCATAAAGGTACGACACCAGGTTACGACCCAGCATTTTGCCATTCTGTCGAATGTTGTCGCAGCACGCGATGGTTAATGGAGCGCCATCTGCACTGACTCGCCTGGCAAGCGCTTTACGCAAATACGCATAAACGCTGACTGCAGCCTCACCGTCAACCTCTGCTTTGATGGTGGGATCAGACAGGTTCAATTGTCCATTGGGGTCTGTGTAGTAGCCACTCTCCGTTACCGTAATGGTCACGAGATGAACCGATTCCAGGGACAACACGGCTTCACTTTCTTCGGGAACGGCGCTCCAGTCGGCCATCCACACGTGGCTACGCACTCGACGCAGTTTCACGTCACCTTCGGCCGAGTAGGATTTCAGAAAATAGCCGTCATGCTGTTCTATATCATTAGCTGCAATATTGAATTGACCAGCCTCGGAACTCCGCAGGTTCACGGCCGCAATGCCCCATCGAAGATCGCCCGACGCATCCATGTAATCGTCTATGTAAACAGCCTGATGCGAACGATGAAATGCCCCAAAACCTAAATGCACAACACCAATCCGGCACTCAGACCGCTCATAGCCCGTTGCAAAAATAGAGACGGATTCTGAGGAATTCATGGTGATGCCTCGCGCGTTGGTGCCAGATCCTTACGCGCCGTTTCCCGGTACACAGACGGCGTCATTCCTCTCACTTTCAGAAAATGTCTATTGAAGTTCGCCAGGTTTTTGTAGCCTGATTCCTGTGCAATCGATGTTATCTGGTCATCGGATGCATAGAGCATCGCACACGCTTGCCCGATACGAATTCGATTCAGGAAATCGATGAAGCTATGCCCCGTGACTGCATGGAAGTTCCGGCTGAATGTTATTTCAGTCATATTTGCCATAGTGGCAGCTTGAGCCACCGAGAAAGACTCTGCAAAATTCTTGGTCACATGATCCACGACCTGAGCAATACGGGCTTGTTTACTGCCTCCTTCAGGTTGAATGAGCTTCGTGATCGATAGTGTTTTCTTTTCCGCGTGTTCGTTCAATCGCACCAGAAATCGTACAAACGCAAGAATGCGCTCAGCGCCTCTGTTCTCACGTATGGCCTCCATATGCCCACGGGCAAAGGTCGGATTGAAGCCTTCGAAGTGAATGCCTGACTGCGCCAGTTGAAGCAGTTGGAGTACCTGAGAGAATTCCGGGAACCCGTGTGCCAGCTTCTCGACGCTGTCATGACTGAACTGGATAAGCATGTCTCGAATGGCAACCGGTTGCGACCAGACCTGATCGGTGATCCAGTTGTGCGGTAGATTGGGCCCGGTCATGAACAAGTCACCAGCTTTGAAATCACCGATGTAGTCACCGACGAAGGCCTTGCCCCGGGTTTCAACGATCAGGTGTAGTTCATACTCTTCGTGCGCGTGCCATCTGCACAAGTCTGAAGGCCATCCATGCTCCAGATAGCGTATGGAACGTGTGGTGCGGTCAACCTGTTCGATTTCGGGCTCGATTATCGACATGACGCTACCGAAGAAAAAGCCCACCGAAAGCAATCACTTGACGGCACCGAACGTCAGGCCGCGCACAAGCTGCTTCTGACAAAACCAGCCCAGAACGATGATAGGACCTACCGCTGCCGTTGATACCGCTGACAATCGGCCAAAAAACAGCCCTTCCGGTGCACGGTTACCTTCAATCAGCTTGGACAGCGTCGCAGCTTCCGTGGTGGTCAACCGTACAGTCCAATAGGCCTCATTCCAGCAAAAAATAAAGGTCAGCAGAGCGGTTGAAGCTACTCCACCCCAGGCGAGCGGCACCAGAATATCCTTGATTTCACCCCACGTGGTGACGCCATCCATCTGTCCCGCTTCAATAATCTCTTTCGGGACCTCCTTGAAATACGTGAAGAGCATCCAGATCGCAATGGGCAGATTGATCAGGCAGAGCACCAGGATAACCAGAAAATGCGTATCGTAGATATCCAGGAAATTCTTGGTCAGGAAGGTCATTGGATAAAGCACGGCGGCAGCCGGCAACATCTTCGTGGACAACATCCACATGAGGATATCCTTGGTATGGCGACTGGGGTTGAACGCCATGGCATAAGCTGCCGGAATACCCACCACCAGTGCAAAAAGCGTGGCGAACGATGCTGTTATCACGGAATTAATGGCAAAGCGCCAGTAATCGTAGTTCTCTGTCATGTTCAGGTAGTTTTCAAGGGTCGGCTTGAAAACGAACAGAAATTCTGGTTTAACTGCATCAGCATCTGTCTTGAAGCTGGTAAAAATCATCCAGAAAATTGGAAAGAAAAAGATCAACGCGATCACCCAGGCCAAAATGGTCCAGATGGCGCCGCCAAATCGGGATTGTTGAGCTACTGCTGCCATGTCAGTCTCCTAATCCATCATGCTCTTGCCAACCATGCGAAGTAGAAATATCGCAACGATGTTGGCAATGATTACGGCAAAGATGCCGGCGGCGCTGGCTGCACCAATATTGTTGGAAGAGAACTCACCAATCAGATACGGCAAGTTCTTGTTGCCATTACCCCGGCTGACGATTTCTATTTCTGCGTAGAGTGACAGATGGAAAATCGATTGAATCATGACGACGATAGCGATGGGCCTTGCCAGGTGGGGGACGGTCAGGTTGCGGAACCGTGACCAGGCACTTGCACCATCCAGAATGGCTGCCTCTTTCTGACTCTCATCCTCAGACTGCAAAGAGGTCATGAAGATCAATACAGCGAAGGGTGTCCACTGCCACGCCACCATGATAATGACAGCATAAGCAGATGTTTGTGTCGCCCGAAACGATATCGGTACAAGCTCCGGCCACAAAGAGAAGAACGCGCCGAGTACTGGAAAATTCTTGAGACCGGCGACGATGTCATTGATGCCTTGCACAGCCAGTCCATTGAGGCCCAGGACGGGGTCAAGGATCATGTTGATCCACAGCACTGCGTTGACAGCCGGCATGACAAAGAAGGGGGAGATAAGCAGTACGCGAACGATTCCACGCCCCGGGAATGATCGGTTGACCAGCATGGCCAGCGCGAGACCCAGTACAACTGTAACAAAGAGGATGCTGCCTACGATCAACAGACTGTTTTGCACGGCAAACCAGAAGTCCTTGGCTTGCATCACGTATTCGTAGTTGCCAAAACCGCGCCAGTTGCTGAGCGCAGGTGTTGTCCATTCAGGGCGACGTGAGCTATTAAGAACGTAGCGGATAAACGAAAAGTACAGCGTCATGCTGAGAGGAACCAGCATCCAGAGCAACAGGAGTACAACGGCTGGTGTTTGCAACAATCGGGGGAGTGTTCTTTTGGACATAGCTCGCTACACCTTGTAAGACTGTGGCTACGCTTGGCCCTGAGCACATGTGGAGCGCTCGGTCGCCAAGGGGAACTGGGCTGATTAAAACACTATTCGATCAAGTATTGCAAAGGAGGCCCGGCGAAAATCGCCGGACCTTCAAAGTACCATCTAAACTGAATAGATAATCAGTACCCAGCTTCTGTCATGATGGACGCCGCTGCTTTCTGTCCTGCGGCCAATGCCTCTTCGACTGACTTGGCGCCAGACAGAGCCGCAGCAATCTCCTGAGACACCGCATTACCTACTTCAGGAAATTCAGGAATTGCAGCGAACTGAACGCCAACATATGGCTTCAGGTCACTTGCTTCGGGAGCTGCGGTATCTATGGCTGCCATTTCAGCTTTAGCAAAAGGAGCTGCGGCCTGGAATTCAGCGTACTCATAAGTTGATGCGCGAGTACCTGTAGGTACGGAACTCCAACCGAAGTCAGGATGGTTTGCAACAGCCAGGATGTACTCTTTGGATGTAGCCCACTCGATGAAGTTCTTTGAAGCTTCAGCGTTAGGAGAACCGGCAGGAACGGCCATCGCCCATGCCCATAGCCAGTTTGCGCCGACCGGGTTACCAGCATTAGGGGACTGCGCGTATGCGACACCGTCAACGGTCAGAAATGAAGCTGCGATGGTAGCGTCGATCCAGATGCCACACTTGCCTTCATTATAGAGAGC
>CALLPU010000134.1 GCA_938016235.1 uncultured Granulosicoccus sp.
CATGGTGCACGCCTCGTCCAGCAACCCCAGGTCTTCCCACTGGCGAAACTGCATGCAGGCCGTTTCAAGCACCCATTGACCCACATCATTAATCAACCCGTTGTCTTCAAGAACACTGACCAGCAATTGCGTGTCAGGCACAGGGATATCGGACGGTGCCCATCTGAGCAGCGCCTCGAAACTGACAATGGATTCGTCATCGATACGAAACTGCGGCTGGAAAACAAGCGTAAATTCCTGACGCTCGGTGGCGCGACGAACCCGTGCTTCCAGCGCAGATCGCTGAATATCCTCGTGCTGGAATTCGCGGGTATAGACAACCCATCGAGACCTGCCAGATGATTTTGCCTTGTATAACGCTGTATCGGCCTGCTTGATGAAACTGTCGCTGCTTGAGCTCAGCTCATCGGCCAGCGCAATGCCGATACTGGTAGACAGATGTAGATCGTTACCGTAAACATCGAAGGTTTCGTTGAAGCTGCGAACGATGCCCTCCGCCGCATCACACACATCAGCGGTGCTGCTCGAACCGGTCATGATGATAGTGAACTCATCGCCACCGAGTCGCGCACAGATATCCTCCGGCCCAACGGCGATCTCAAGACGCCTCGCCACCTTGCGCAGCAACTCATCACCGCAGTCGTGGCCCAGCGTGTCGTTGATGGCCTTGAAGCCATCCAGATCCAGATATAACAAGGCGGTCTTGGTTCGCGTCGCCCGAGAATTCAGGCGCTCTTGCAGCTTGTCCAGAAACTCAGAACGATTAGCCAAGCCGGTCAACACATCGTGCGTGGCCGCGTAACGCAGTCTTTCACTGGCCTGATGTGTTTCCGTAACATCCAGCAGTACCAGCAGGCAGCCCGTAAACTGACCCAGCTCATTAATGGTAACCGTAGCCGAAAGCGTCACCCAGCTAACACTGCCGGTGGGACGCTGTAGCCGCAGGTTACGTGAATAAATCTTGTTCTCGCTCAGTGATTCTCGCAGCTCTACCAGCGCATCCACCACGTCCTCGGCATGAATGGCGTCAACCCAGCCTTCACCCAGCGTCTCGTCCATGCTCAGGCCACTGAGCTGACACCACATGTCGTTGGCATAATCACACGTCCAGTCAGCGCCAAGCTGCACGATGCCAACCGGCGCAACATTGGTGAGCGCCTGGAAATGCTGGTGACTGCTTCGGTTGTCCGGCAAACCCTGGGTATCAGGTTCATGGTCGAATACAAACGTGGTGTAGACGGTACTGCCAACGCGCGTGTAATAGGCAGACGTTGTCAGCTGGATGGTGTTACCGCTCTCACAAACAGCACTGACAGATCGGTGATTGATCGGCACGATCTCTTTGGGGGAGGTATCTGAATCAAACGTCTCGGCCCGCTTGAGTATCGGCATCAGGAATTCCTGAGGCAGATAGCGATCAAAGGAGGTGCCCAGAGCATGCGCGCTTTCGCGCCCAAACAGGCTTTCGGCAGCTGGATTGAACGCGGTGATCATGCCAGCCGGGTCAACAATAACTACCGCATTGATCGATGCGCTCATCAGCTGCACATAGTGTCGGGCGCTGTCATCAGAACCACTGTCGCTGAATTGATGTATTGACTCATCCAGAACCTGGCGCTGTCGTTCAGAGAGCACCTCGCCAAGGCTCAACAATTCACTCATCAGATCATCGTCGGTTTCGCCCCCGGCTGAGCGCACCGGATTGGCCACGAACAACACCGCTGTTCGCGATACGCCACTCTCGATCGGCACCATCAGGAAGTAACGTATCGGGGGGTGGGATCCGGGCAAGCACAACGGCAAACCGATATCGGTAGGCTTGCCCTTGACGCCGCGACGCAAGCGCATGACCGACAGTATCATCGGATCGGGACGTCGGTTATTCAGGGAGTCGTAGCACGGCTGCAGCCGCCCCATTTTATCTTTCTCTGCGGCAGCGCCGAGTTTGACGAACTGTTCAGCATAAGCGCCCTTGCCAGCAGGGCTCAACACAAAGGCATAGTCTCCACCGGATAGGCGCAAGGCATGCAGCAACAAGGCTTCAAATTGCCGCCGCTCCAGACTGACGTCTGAATCGGGATCCCGCGCAGCCATCTCGTCCAGCTCTTGCGCTAACGACTTTACTGGTTTCTCACTCTCCACAACAGTGCTTTGCATGGGGGCAGGGATATTGGATTGCGCACTAGACAACAGCCGCACGTTCCAGAGGATAGACCATCAGACTAGAACCACAATGGTTGGCAAATGATAAGCACATGCCCGTGATCTTACTCACTGAACTCTGAGATTGGCAGGTAACATCCGGTTAACCGGAACGATGCCGCGGATGAAGAGATTCCGCCGTCGAAACCCGCCTCTGAACCTAGTCAAACGCCTCCGTAGTCTTTCTTTTCTTCGCCGATCCAGCGTCTGACCAGTCGCTGGACGAGCTTCGGGTAGGCGGCAAGCAATTGATCTGCAATATTGCTCACATCATCAAGCAGATCATCATCACGACCCAGCCGGGCTATGCGAAATTCTGCAAGGCCGGTCTGGCGTGTGCCGAGAACTTCGCCCGCTCCCCGTAGTGATAGATCCTTTTCGGCTATAACAAACCCGTCATTGGTCTCGCGCATGATGCCAAGACGTTCGCGAGCGTTGTTCGACAACGGCGCCTGATACAGCAACATACAACTGCTTTGTTCGCTGCCACGCCCAACCCGGCCGCGCAACTGATGCAACTGGGACAACCCCAGTCGCTCTGCATTCTCTATGATCATCAGGGATGCATTAGGAACATCCACACCCACCTCTATAACCGTGGTGGCTATCAGCAAATCTATCTCACAGGCTTTGAACGACTGCATGATCGCCTCTTTATCACGCGGTTTGAGCCGACCGTGAACGAGGCCAATTCGATGCCTTGGCAAAAGCTCCTGCAACGTGGCAAATGTATCTTCAGCCGCTTCAGCCTGTAGTGATTCAGACTCCTCAATCAGGGTACATACCCAGTAAACCTGCCGTCCTTCATCGATCGCTGCCCCGACGCGCTCGATCAGCTCACCGCGTCGCACGTTATCAACCGCTACGGTCGTGACAGGCTTTCGTCCGGGTGGCAACTCATCGATAACAGACACATCCAGGTCTGCGTAAGCGGTCATTGCCAGGGTGCGCGGTATGGGTGTAGCGGTCATGATCAACTGGTGCGGCAACGTATGGGTATCAGCCCCTTTGTTGCGAAGGGCCATGCGCTGATGCACGCCAAAACGGTGCTGCTCGTCGATGATAGCGAGTCCGAGATTATTGAATTCAACGTCTTTCTGGAACAACGCATGAGTGCCAACGACAATGTGCTGATGCCCCATGGCGACCGCCTCGATAGCCGATCGGCGTTGAACAGCACGTAGCTTGCCGGTGAGCCAGCCCACACTGATGCCCAACGGTTCGAACCATTGTGAAAAATTGAGCATGTGCTGCTCAGCCAGGATTTCAGTGGGTGCCATCATCGCCACTTGAAAGCCACTTTCCACGACCTGGGCCGCAGCCAACGCCGCAACCACCGTTTTGCCGGACCCGACATCCCCCTGCACGAGTCGCAACATGGGCTCATCGGTACCCATATCATTCAACACATCGAGAAGCACCCTATCCTGCGCCCCAGTCAGTGCAAATGGCAATCCATGCCGCAATGCGCCCATCTGAGTGCCCGGTGGTCGGATCAGCGGTGCATGCTGGCGCTGAGCATTCACCCGCAACAAACGCAGTCCTAAACGATGCGCAATCAGCTCTTCAAGCGCCAGACGACGATGGGCTGGATGAACACCTTCCAGCAATGCCTGCACATCCGCCTGCGGTGGTGGGCGATGAACAATGCGCAACGCACTCACCAGATCAGGCAAGCCACAATGGGCAAGCAAGCGGGCAGGCAATAAATCCTGCAATGCCGCCACTTCGAGCCTGGACAGCGCTTGCTCGGTCAGGCGCCTGAGCGTTGTTTGCTGTACACCTTCGGTTGTGGGGTAAAACGGGGTCAGCGTTGTATCCAGTTCTGATTCGGCGGATAACCCATCCTTGAGTAAGCGGTACTCGGGATGCACCATCTCGAGCATGCCTGGGCCTCGGCGCGCCTCGCCGAAACAACGCACTTGCCTACCGCGTTCAAACTGTTTGACCTGCTGTTGACTGAAATGAAAAAAACGCAGCGTGATGGATCCGGTGCCATCATTGATGCGCACGAGCAGAGACCGGCGTTGCCGAATCACCACATCCGCTATCAGGACCTCGCCACATACCATGGCCTCTCGACCCGGTGTCAACTGCCCTATTTTCGAGAGACGGGTTCGGTCTTGATACCGAAAGGGCAGATGGAACAACACATCCTGCAGGGTATGTATGCCAATACCGGCAAGCTTTGCAGCCATTGCCTCTCCCACGCCTTTGAGAGAGAGCACTGACGCAGCATCCAGCGCTGGCGTATCCGTCTTGTTGTTGACAGCCAAGGCAGGACAAATCTATCAAACAGCAAACCGGGGCCTAATTAACCGCCCAGGTACATCACACCTTCCACTTCCACCGCTACATTGCGCGGAAGCGAGGCCACGCCAATAGCGGCACGGGCAGGAAAAGGGGCATTAAATCGCTGTTCCATGACCTCATTCACCAACGGGAAATCGGCCAGATCGGTCAGGAATACGGTCAGCTTTACCACATGATCGAATGAGCCACCGGCGGCGATACACACCGCCTCCAGGTTATCGAAAACCTGCACTATCTGGGTTTTGACGTCATCGCTGACCAGTTCCATGGTATCCGGCACCAGCGGAATTGCCCCGGACAAGTACACGGTATCGCCGGCCTTGACCGCCTGTGAGTAGGCACCAATAGCACCCGGTGCCTTGTCTGTATTGAAGATTGTTCGGGTCATGACGATTCTGTGTTGTTTACGGAGTAGCGCCGAGTATATAGCGCCAACTGTTGGCACAGAGCGGTGAGCATCGGAAAAAGGCCGGATCAGGGCTGCTGCCAGGTCAGCTTTCGCGTTTCACGCTGCGTACAACCGTCAGGTTACGCAAGCGCCGGACAATACGAGCCAGCTGCACACGGTTCTCCACGGCCAGAACAAACCGGATGCTGATGTCGTCCTCGGCCCGGTTGTTAAAGTCCATGTTCTCTATATTCACGTTCATCAGTGACATCGTGGACGTAACGCGAGCGAGTGCCCCAGGCTGATGTACCAGATGGCAAACGATGACCACTTCAAAGCGTCCCTTGATATCCGGTGCCCAGTCCACTGCCACCCACTCTTTGGGACGTCGGCGAAATCGACGCACGTTGCGGCATCCGGCCCGGTGCACAGCTACGCCTTTGCCGGGTGT
>CALLPU010000135.1 GCA_938016235.1 uncultured Granulosicoccus sp.
CATTTCAGCTGCAACAATCACCAGCCACGCTATGCCGATCGATATCCGCATACCGGTGAGGATCGTGGGGGCAGCTGCCGGCAGAATGACGGTGAACGCCGTTCTGAACGTACCCAGCTCATGGGTTCGCGCAACATTTACCCAGTCCTTTCTCACGCCAGCCACGCCAAACGCCGTGTTTATCAGCATTGGCCAGATTGAACAGATAAAAATAACAAATATGGCAGAGGCTTCGCTGTCCTGGATAATAAACAAGGCAAGTGGCATCCACGCCAGGGGAGAGATTGGCCTGAGTACCTGTATGAAGGGATCCAGTGTCTTGTAGGCCAGAGGTGACATACCAATCAGGAAGCCAAGCGGCAGAGCAATTAGAGCTGCAAGCAGATACCCGGCCATGACGCGATACAGGGAGTAGGCTATCTGTATACCGATTCCCTTGTCGTTTGGCCCGTTATCGTAAAACGGATCACTCAACTCCTCCATGCCTTTCGCGATGATGGCTGAAGGGGGCGGTACACGAGCCTCTTCAGCGGCTCCGCCCATGAGCAACTCGTATTCAGTCATGTTTTCGGCACTGGTAACCGATGGCGTAAACAGCTCCCAGATGCCGAGCATCCCAACCAGCAACAGAAACGACAGTAGAGGAGCTTTCAGTGTTGTGCTCATGTAAACAGACTACCCTTTGCCAATGGCAAAGCTCTTTACATACGCCTCGGGTTGATCAGGGTCGAACGTCTTACCCATGATGTCGTAACTCATGTAGGTTTTGGTCGGCGGCTCTAACCCCAGGCTTTTCATGACAGAAGCACAGTCCGCTGCGTTGTAGACCTGCTCGGCGATACCCCTGTAGTCCACATCACCTTCGATGTAGCCCCAACGCTTCATTTGAGTCAGTATCCACACACCCATGGAATGCCATGGAAAGGGATCAAAGTCGATCCGGTCTGGTACATCCTTGATATTCCCCAGACCATCGGCGTATCGTCCGGTCAACACCTGAGCGATCACAGGAACGGGTTGGTTCAGATAATTTTTCGGCGCTATAGCCTCCGCTATTTCCATTCGGTTTGTTGCTGGACTTGCATACTGAGTAGCGTCAATCAGTGCTTTGAGCAGATTGCCATACGTGTTTGGCATGGTCTCGGCAAACTCCGCACTACACGCAAAGGCGCAACACGGATGACCATCCCATATGTCCTTGGTGAGCTTGTGAATAAACCCCACTTTCTCCCAGACTGCTCGCTGATTAAACGGGTCTGGCGACAGATAGCCATCCAGATTGCCAGCTTTGAGATTAGCCACCATCTCCGGCGGCGGCACGACCCGGATCTGTATATCCACATCGGGGTCGAGTCCAAATTCTGCTACGTAATATCGCAATAGAAAGTTATGCATGGAGTACTCAAACGGCACACCAAACTTGAATCCCTTCCACTTCGACGGATCATCGTTCTTGTCTTTATGGTCAACATGCAGAACAATCGCCTGACCATTGATATTCTCAACCGCTGGCATCAGATACGGTTCTGCAATTGAGCCAGCCCCCATGGTGATCGCCAATGGCATAGGCGTGAGCATGTGAGCCGCGTCGTATTCCTTGTTCAGCGACTTGTCTCGGGCTACTGCCCAGCCCGCCGTTTTGATAACGTCCACATCCAAACCGTATTTCTCATAGAAACCCAGTGGCTTGGCCATGATGATGGGAGTGGCACAGGTAATCGGTACAAACCCCACTGCCAGCTTTGACTTTTCAGGTTTTCCCAACGATTCAGCTATCGCAGCCTTGGCAGCTTCCATCGGAAACACGGATCCCAGAGCAGCGGCAAGCGTGCCTCCGCCCAACAACTTGGCGAAGGAGCGTCGCGATATATCGTTGTGGCCGAACATGGAACGCACCACTGCGCTTTCCACCATGTGCGACAGCGCTGCGTCGGTATCCATCGCCGCCGAGTCTACTGTTGCCCGATTGGCATGCATCGCTGCATCAGGTGTACTAGCCGCTGTTTCACCACACTGACTGCACGTGCAGTTCCTGCCGTGTCGTAAATCGATGTCGCCGTCGTAGGGATTGCTGAAGCTTTTCGTGGTCATGTACCTGATCTCGCTGTGAAGTGTTTAGCTACCTTCAACCCGTCTGTAGCGGATTTATGCGAAGGCTGTTGCACACGGTCATTCCACGCATCATGCCAAATCCAGAAAATTATATTTCTGTATATTTATCAACGTATTACGGAATATTTTCCTCACTCAGAAATTATGTTTTTTCGTAATTTACGAAATATCGAAGATCCTGTTTACGGTTTTCAGTAGAATCATGCCATGAATGAAATTTCATCTGACACGCTCACTGATCCAGACACTACGAAGCGTCAGGAAACGTCACAAGCACAGAGCAGAACGGCGAACGAGCCGAGTCCCAGCCGCCTTTATCAATCTGCGGAACAACTGGGTTTGGCGCTGTATCGCGCATTTCATCGTTCAGAAGAACCCGCCTTTTTGCTTGACCCCTACGAGGGAAAAATTATTCGCGCCAATCCTGCGGCCAGCGCTTTCTTTCGTCTACCGGGCGGCTCGCTCGACGGCATAACGATCGACAAGCTGTATCCCCATCTGAGGGCAGAGCTGTACATTTTTACCGAAGAGGCTATTGCTTTGGGTCATGCGCATACTCGTCAACTGACGCTGTCCCGACCTGATGGCAATCCCATTCAGCTGGAACATACGGCTGTTGCGCTAAGTGACAGCGGCAGAACCGGGCTGTTTGTGCGTCTGACAAATCTGGACGCGTTGCATCGTCGCGATATCAATGAAGCAGCAGAGCTGTATTTGAAAAAAGGGCTTCACGAATGGCTGAGAGATGAGCAGTACTTTCGCGAGATAGAGCG
>CALLPU010000136.1 GCA_938016235.1 uncultured Granulosicoccus sp.
AATGACGTTCATGGATCGCAAGGTGGGTTCGCTATCCTTGTATAACCTTGCGCTTACGGATTTACTCAACGCGGGTCGAACACGACCCGCAATTTTATCCAAAGGGCTGGTAGGTGTATGCACCGTCCAGTCATCAGATACCCTCTGATCTACCCACATTCTCGATTGAATTCCGCGCATCAGGAGACACTGATGGGTGCGATGAGCGGCGATAGGAGCTCCCCCGGACAGATCTGACTTGCTGAGCATGATGGATTTCATGGGTTTACGCTGTCATCTGCATATCCAGACGCTCAACTGACTTTCTGGCGCCACCTCCACGATACTGCACTGATCGTTGATGACGTCAACGGTCTCCGCAGGAGCGCTGTAGGTTTTATTCATCATCCGGTTTTCCAGTACGATTAGCTCGGATCCAGGGTCGCCAATCACTTTAGCGATTGATTCTGCTGAGCTGATGACGAGCCGTCCTGTTCTGGGGTCGTGTCCAAACTCTTCTTTTGTCAGGGTGTCGTCTATGACGGTTCGGCTCAATTCATAGTCGTAGCGACCATAAGCGAAAAGACTCTTGACACCACTGCTGGCCACAACGGTTTCAACAGACTCCAGATAGGGGGTCAGGGTTGGCAATGTCATCAACCAATCAGGTTCTTCGATAGACGGCACGCTTTTATCCACCGTTCCCTTTCCAGTGGCCAGTTTGATGGCTCGCTGAATTTCCACGGAATTCACCAGGCAGATTGCCAGCACCGCAAGTGCGATCATGAGTGACGTATTGCTCCTCAGCGTGAGTTTTCGGCTGATGAAATCTGCCGCCAGTTGAACGACCGCTTTGATGCCCAATGCGCTTAGCAGGGCAATGGCAGGCACAAAATGATAGATGTATCGGGTTGCTTTCTGCGATGCCAGTGAACTGACGATCAGGCAAACGAGCGTGACTGTGACGAAGAACAGCGTCAGTCTCCGATTATCGAACCAGGCCAGTAGAAGAAGAATAGGGAACAGTGGCCAGATAAGTGGCAGCCGAGGTGTAAAATTCTTGATATAGAAAAAGAGATCATCTGCCTTGCTGACAGACCAGGCAGGGGTCACACCGCGTAACTTGTCGATCACGTTCAGAATATTGAACAGATACAGACCGACGGCGCTCAGGATCAGCACGCCGGCGAAGGTGAACCAGGGATAGCGCCGGACCATTGCCAGAATGGAGGCTCTTCTGTCGTATGCCATTAACACGACGGCGCCTGCCACCGCGCCAAGCGCCGTAACCTGGCTGAGAGCCTGAAAATGCATGCCTGACACGAAAGCTACAATGGCAACACTGAACAGCACGAGAGAGGTGCCGGTTTTTTTGGTCGGCTCAAGCGCTTCGTATATCACGATCAACATGGCGAGCATGAGCACTGCGTGCAGCGTGTAGAAACGCACCAGCGTGGAATGATAGGGAGTTTCGGGCATGATCGTCAGCACGGCAGCCGCCCCGAAACCTGCCACCCATCCGGCTTTTCGGGTAACCCAGGCTCCCAGCAACGCGACCAGCAGTGCCCCTGAAACCAGGGCGGGCAATCTCGCTAGCACCAGTTCATGTTTTCCAGGGCTGCTGACAGCAGACACTAACTGGGTGTAAAGAGAGGCTCTGGAGTACAGGCCATCAGCAATGGCTGGCTGCCCCGAATCTGCGAAGCTCCTGGCCGCCAGAACATGTAGTAATTCATCATATTCGGGGGGGTGATCGACAATGGAGTGCGTCACGGCCGGCACAAACCAGAGGCTGATCAGAAACACAATGAAAACGATCCAGTTTTCTTTGCGATTGATCAGGTCGTTATTCTCGGCTATCACGGTACCATCTCGAGGTTAGTGCGGAGACCAGTGCTGTTGGCCATGAATCCATTCCTGAAAAACGGTGGGGTGTGTTCCCAATGGTATCTGTTGTGACAGCCTCTTGCTGGTAGCAGGCCAACAGATTGACGTTCCTGAGGCGCATCTCACTACCCAAATTATAAGTATTTGTGACGGGTATTTGTTTCAACGGTTCTGGCAATATTCCCGTGGGAGGTCTTGATGGCTGGAATAATCTGCACCGTGACTGAAAATGTGCAGTGGCTCCTTTGTTGATCCTCTCAATTCTGTGAACAGGCCAATTTGAACGTGAGCCGTTCTGCTAGAATCTCACACCCATTCGGCCACCGACATGACGGCGTGGCACCTTGTTTGAGACTGTAAACTACACATGAGTAAAGTAGCACTGATTACTGGGGTCACAGGCCAGGATGGCTCTTATCTGGCA
The DNA here is from genome assembly GCA_938016235.1 of uncultured Granulosicoccus sp. Lineage (GTDB taxonomy): Bacteria > Pseudomonadota > Gammaproteobacteria > Granulosicoccales > Granulosicoccaceae > Granulosicoccus. The sequence goes on from CALLPU010000136.1 coordinate 2,291, forward strand.
GAGTTCCTGCTCGAACAAGGCTACGAAGTCCATGGGATTAAGCGGCGCTCCTCCTCTTTGAACACTCAGAGGGTGGATCACATATACCAGGACATCCACGACCAGGATCCGAACTTCGTGTTGCATTATGGCGATCTGTCGGATTCCTCCAACCTGACCCGGATCATCAGCACGGTCCGGCCCACCGAAGTGTACAACCTGGGTGCCCAGTCCCATGTTGCGGTCAGTTTTGAGGCGCCTGAATACACCGCTGATGTGGATGCGCTCGGAACACTGAGATTGCTCGAAGCCATTCGGTTTCTCGGCATGGAAAAGAGCACACGTTTTTATCAGGCTTCCACGTCTGAGTTGTTCGGGCTGGTTCAAGAGACGCCCCAGACAGAAACGACGCCTTTTTATCCTCGATCCCCCTACGCGGTGGCGAAGCTTTATTCGTACTGGATAACAGTCAATTACCGTGAAGCGTATGGGATGTATGCCTGCAATGGCATCCTGTTCAACCATGAGTCTCCCAGACGTGGCGAGACGTTCGTCACCCGCAAGATCACGCGAGGACTTGCCAATATTGCACAAGGTCTCGAAACGGAGCTTTACATGGGGAATATGGATGCATTGCGTGATTGGGGGCACGCAAAGGATTACGTGAAGATGCAATGGTTAATGCTGCAGCAAGAAGTGGCAGAGGACTACGTCATCGCAACCGGCAAGCAGTACAGCGTCAGGCAGTTCATTGAATGGAGCGCTGAGGAGCTGGGTATCAAGCTCAGATTCGAAGGCCAGGGCCTTGAAGAAGTTGGCATTGTGGATTCCGTGACCGGTGATCGTGCGCCAGCGGTTAAACCGGGGCAGGTGCTGGTCAGGATTGATAGTCGGTACTTTCGACCAGCGGAAGTTGAAACACTGCTGGGAGATGCGAGCAAGGCGCGCGAGAAGCTCTCATGGATTCCCGAAATCGGTGTGCGCGAGATGTGCTCCGAGATGGTTTTATCTGATTGGGAAAAGGCGAGAAAGAACGCTGTATTTCTTGGTCTGTGATTTTTTCGCAGTTTTAAAGGCAGGTATTCACAGGGTATGTCTCAACAGATGCTTCCGCGCATTTTTATCGCTGGCCACAACGGTAT
>CALLPU010000137.1 GCA_938016235.1 uncultured Granulosicoccus sp.
GATTCAGCCGAGTAATTCATTAATGCCTTCAGTACGCGTCAAAGAGAACGAACCCTTCGAAATGGCCCTGCGCCGTTTCAAGCGATCTTGCGAAAAAGCGGGAGTTCTCACCGAAACTCGCCGCCGTGAATTCTACGAAAAGCCAACCACCGAGCGTAAGCGCAAGGCGGCTGCAGCGGTAAAACGCCACCAGAAGAAGGTATCCAAGGAATCTTCACGCCGCGTTCGCATGTACTGATTTGCCTCGCCGCGAGCCGGATCACGCTGATTCGGGCGGCGTACCGTACGGCACGCCAACATGGCTGCCATGCCTAGGTGCCGGGCAACCTTCGCGTGGTTGAAACGCTGCGCATTCGTACTGCATTATCCCAGGTTTCGCGTTGGCTCAACCCAACGCTGACCCTGCCCTTTCTATATCGTCTTGGGGACCCACGTGATGAGCGAAACCCGTCAACGCGTTCTGGACGACATCAAGACTGCCATGAAGGCCGGCGACAAAGCGCGCCTGTCAACGCTGCGTTTGATGTCTGCAGCGATCAAACAGAAAGAAGTCGACGAGCGCATCGAGCTCGATGAACCGGCCACCATGGCGATTCTCGACAAGCTCATGAAGCAGCGTCGTGAATCCATCACGCAGTACGCTGCAGCAGGCAGAGACGATCTCGTTGCCCAGGAGCAGGCAGAAGCGGACATCATCCAGACCTACCTGCCCGCCGCCCTGTCTGAATCGGAAATCGCTGTGATTATTGATGATGCAGTGAACGAGTCTGGTGCCAACTCAGTAAAAGAGATGGGCAAAGTGATGGCGCTGGTCAAGCCAAAGATGCAAGGCCGGGCCGACATGTCCAGTGTCAGCAAAACCATACGCGAGCGCCTCAACCAGGCGTGAAGGTGTGCGATTGAGGGCTGCTTTGCAAGTTTCGCACAGGGCTGAAAACTGTATGGTGCCCGGTAACACGCTCTCACGACGTCAAGATTCCGACCAAGAGAAAACCTTATGAGTGACATGACCTTCCAGTTTCTCGACCTGCCCCGCAAGGATCCCAAGAAGGTCAAGGTTCCCGTCCGAATCAAGCATTTCAAGGAAATCTACGGTCAATTCTCGGCTGAAAAAGCAGGCGATCAGGCAGGCCGCTGCCTCGCCTGTGGAAACCCCTATTGCGAGTGGAAGTGCCCTGTACACAATTACATCCCCAACTGGTTGAAGCTGGTCGCTGAGGGCAATCTTTTCGAAGCCGCGGAAATGTCGCACAAGACGAATTCTCTGCCTGAAATGTGTGGCCGTGTATGCCCGCAGGATCGTCTGTGTGAGGGTGCCTGCACGCTCAATGACGGGTTCGGCGCGGTCACCATCGGCTCCATCGAAAAATACATCACCGACGAAGCGTTAAAAAAAGGTTGGCGCCCCGACCTGTCCGGTGTTGTGGCAACCGGACAGAAAGTGGCCATCATCGGCGCCGGGCCTGCTGGCCTGGGCTGCGCGGATGTGCTGACTCGCAATGGCGTGAAAGCGGTTGTTTACGATCGTTACGCGGAAATCGGTGGACTCCTTACCTTCGGCATTCCCCCGTTCAAACTGGAAAAGGAAGTGGTGTTCACGCGCCGTGAAATCATGGAAGAAATGGGCATCGAGTTTGTACTCAACACCGAAGTTGGCAAGGACATCCCGCTACAGCAATTACTGGATGAATACGACGCTGTGTTCCTCGGCATGGGCACCTACACATCCATGCGTGGTGGATTCCCCGGCGAAGAACTCAATAACGTTCACGAAGCCTTGCCGTTTCTGATTTCCAACGTCAACTATCAATATGGCTGGGATAAAGACCCAAGCCACTTTGTTGATCTCAAAGGCAAGAATGTGGTGGTGCTGGGTGGTGGTGACACCGCCATGGACTGCAACAGAACCTCTATCCGGCAGGAAGCGCTATCAGTCACCTGCGCTTATCGCCGTGACGAAAAGAACATGCCGGGTTCGCGGCGAGAGGTCAAGAACGCCAAGGAAGAAGGAGTGAATTTTCTGTGGAATCGACAACCCATCGAGCTTGTTGGTAACGACAAAGGAGAAGTCACCGGCGTCAAGGTTGTCACCACTCAGATGGGTGCACCGGATGAACGTGGCAGGCGCATGCCTGAGGCCTTGCCCGATACAGAAGAGGTCATACCCGCTGATGCAGTGTTGATTGCATTTGGTTTCCGGCCAAACCCGGCGGACTGGTTCCAGGATTTCAATATCCAGACAGACGAGTCGGGGCGCGTCATCGCACCTGAGGCAGCTGAGTACATGCACCAGACCACGAACCCGAAAATCTTTGCCGGTGGCGATATGGTACGAGGCTCAGACCTCGTGGTTACGGCGGTGTTCGAAGGCCGCAACGCAGCTGACGGCATCGTCAAATACCTGGCCAGCCAAAGCGTCTCAGAAAATACCGCCAAGGTTGCAAATGCCTGAGAGCGCCAGATATCCATTGCCAACGCCTGCCGGATCAATTTTCGTGAGACGATCAGGCACACAACGTACAGCACAGACCAGTTCCCCTTCATGAGCACACCTTTACAAAACGATCTCTACCTGAGAGCGTTGAATCGAGAAGAAACGCCACGCACTCCGGTATGGGTGATGCGACAGGCGGGTCGTTATCTGCCTGAGTACCTGAAGGTGAGGAAGCAGGCAGGCGACTTCATGACGCTGTGCAGCACGCCCGATCTTGCCTGCGAAGTCACGTTGCAGCCGATTGATCGGTTCAACCTTGATGCCGCAATTCTGTTCTCGGACATTTTGACCATTCCCGATGCGATGGGGCTGGGCTTGCATTTTGAAACCGGCGAAGGTCCCAAGTTTTCCAATCCCGTGCGCACGGCAGCCGACGTTGAAAAACTACCGGTGCCAGATCCTGCGCAATCACTGCAGTACGTCATGGATGCCGTCAGCACCATTCGACGCGAGCTGAACGGGCGTGTGCCATTGATCGGATTTTCCGGTAGCCCCTGGACGTTGGCCACCTACATGGTGGAAGGCGGTGGCAGCAAGGATTTTTCCAAAGTCAAAGGCATGCTGTTCAGCGAACCGGCCTTGTTGCACAAGATGCTCGATAAAACCGCGCAATCGGTCATCAGCTACCTCAACGCTCAAGTGGAATCCGGCGCGCAGGCTCTCATGGTATTTGATACCTGGGGCGGCGTTCTGTCACCGGCCAACTATCGCGAATTCTCGTTACGCTACATGCAACAGATTGTTGATGGCCTCACGCGCGAAGCCGATGGGCGAAAAGTGCCCGTTGTGCTGTTCACCAAAAACGGCGGCCAGTGGCTGGACATCATGGCCGACACCGGTTGCGATGGCCTGGGAGTGGACTGGACTACCGACCTTGCCGATGCTCGCGCCAGAACGGGTGGCAAGGTGGCGTTACAGGGCAATCTGGATCCGTCCGTACTCTATGGCTCACCAGAGAGCATCAGAGCACAGGTAAAAACCGTACTCGACAGCTACGGCTCAGGCCCCGGTCACGTGTTTAACCTTGGCCACGGAATTCACCAGTTCGTGAATCCGGAGCATCTGGGCGTTATGGTAGAAGCGGTTCGCGAACAGAGCGCCCGTTAACGGAGCGCTCTACCAAGGCTGGGTGTCAGAACAACTGCTCAACCTCTTTCGCCTTTTCCTTTCTGGTTTTGTCCAGCACCACTGACTGGCCGTTTTCCGTGGACTGCTGCACTGCCTGAGCACGCTCAATAGCCTCCTCATCGGGCAGGTTATCCTCCAGGAAAAATTCAAGCATGGTGTTCTCGCCCGCCGCCGGCTCACCGGTCTTGCGATCGATGCGCAGGGTCTCGATACCCTGAGGTGTTGCCAGTTCCGCTTCAGGGCTGCCTGTGACGGTCTGTCCGATGAAGCTTGTCCACATGGGCAGCGCTGCAACACCACCAGCCTCACCACGACCCAACGGATCAAGACCATCCGAACCAATCCAGGCTGCCGCCACCACGGCTGGGTTATATCCCACGAACCAGGCATCCAGCTGATTGTTGGTGGTGCCGGTCTTGCCAGCCAGATCGCCCCGCTTCAATGCCTCACCGGCTCGACGAGCCGTACCACGCTGCACAACCTCACGCATCATGCTGGTCATGATGAAGGCATTCCGTTCGTCGATAACGCGTGGCGCGTCTACCGTATCCAGCAGCACTTTTTTCAACTCCAGGCTCGCAGCAGCACTCTCGGCAGCCGTGGCATCCTCATTGCGCAGCGCGGCCACACTCTCATCGTCGGGGCTGGCGGCACCCGTGCTCGGTTCGGCGGACTCAGCATCCAGCTCGGCATCCAGCGGACTGGCAAATGCCGGATCGCAGTCGTTGCAGAAAACCACCTTGGGTGTGCTGTACAACACGTTGCCTCGTGGATCTTCCACACGCTCTATAAAATGTGCGGGTACTCGATACCCGCCATTGGCAAATACCGAGAATGCTGAGGTCAATTCCAGTGGTGAGACACCGGCGCTACCCAAAGCCAGTGACAAATCCGGAGGCAGGTGTTCTTCCTTGAAACCGAACCGTTGGGCGTAGTCCACGGCAAACGGAATACCAATCTCACGCAGCACGCGCACGGATACGAGGTTACGCGATTTGACCAGGGCCTCTCGCAGGCGAGTGGGTCCGAAGAATCGGCCACTGTAGTTCGATGGGCGCCACTCACCCTCCAGCGCATCATCGTGGAAGACCACGGGGGCGTCGTTATAGATGGTAGCCGGTGTATCACCGGCATCCAGCGCTGCTGAATAAATGAACGGCTTGAACGTGGACCCGGGCTGTCTTCGAGCCTGGGTGACCCGGTTGAATTTGCTGCGGTAGTAGTCGTAACCACCAACCAGGGCGGTGATCTCGCCGGTGGTTGGTTCCATGGCCACAAACGCGCCTTCAACACCAGGCTCCTGGACGAAACGTGCAGTGCCATCGTCACGAACCTGCAACGCTATGACATCACCCACGGCCAACACCTCATCAACCTGCGTAATCTCATCGCCGCGCTTGTCGATGTTGATGCGCTCACGTGCCCACTCAACTTCTTCGAACGGCAAGACAAACTCATCCCCGAACTCGGTAACAACCGTTGCCGTGTTGTCCTGAATGGCAAGCACAGCCGCAGGCAACAAGTCACCCGGATCAGACAGCTCCGCCAGCCGTTCAGATCTTGCCGTGGGGTCGGACAGTGTCTGCTCGTCGATCTGGTCAATTGGACCGGTATAGCCGTGGCGTCTTTCATAGTCGTACAGGGCATCACGCAACGCCAGATTGGCGGCCTGCTGATCGGCAGAGCGAATGGAGGTAAACACGTTGTATCCCGCATTAGCCCAGTTCTCGCCAAACAGTTGCTGCACGCGGGCTCTGGCCATTTCACCCACGTAATGCGCCTCGGCTTCCGGTTTTGCATAGTGCGGCTTGGCGGTGACCGGCAGTGCGCGCGCAGTCGTGTGCTCCTGATCACTGATCATGTCCAGCGCGTGCAAACGCCCCAGCACGTAATCGCGTCTGAGCAGCGCTCTTTCAGGGTTGACTATGGGGTTATATCGCGACGGCGCTTTTGGCAGACCCGCCAACATGGCAGATTCAGCTAACTCAAGCTCCGATATCTTCTTACCGTAATACACCTTGGAAGCCGCAGCAAAACCGTATGAGCGATTACCCAGATAGATCTTGTTGATGTACAGCTCCAGGATTTCATCCTTGGCCAATTCGCTTTCGATCTTGAACGACAGGAATATCTCGCGGATCTTGCGATCGTAGGTACGTTCGTTACTCAGGAAAAAGTTGCGCGCTACCTGCATGGTGATAGTACTGCCGCCCGGTCCCTTTCTACCGGTTTTAACCAGGTAGACCGCAGCTCTCACCAGCCCTTGCCAGGCAACCCCCGGGTGTGAATAAAAATGCTGGTCTTCCGCAGCGATGATGGCGTTCTTGAGGCTATCGGGCACCTCAGAGATCATCACGGGTTCGCGACGCTTCTCACCGTACTCGGCAATCAGATCCCCTTCTGCGGTGTAAACACGCAGCGGCATTTGTAACTGCACCTCTCGCAGCTGCTGCACGTCGGGAAGACCGGGGGCGATCGTGTAATAAAGATAACCAACGCCGATTGCGGCAAGTATTCCCAGCGAAATACCTGATATGGCAAGCCATTTGAATAGCTTACCAAGCCATCCGCCACTACGGCGCCGTGAACGTCGGCGGCCGGAACGGCGGTGACTGCGTCTTGAACCAGAGGATGAAGGCATTTAACAGCCGCTTTAGGTTGCGAATCGTCGAATTATATCAACTGACCAGCACGCGATAGCAAAAGTTGTCCTGCACTTGCGCAATCGACACGGTTTTCCCTGCCGAGATCGGAATGTGTCGGTTTTTTGCCACCGATTGTCGGGTTGAGCACGTCCAGCCTGACTGTTTGTGGATTGTTATTAACAGCATCCTAAGGAGGATTGTGAACCAAGTCGCGAAGTTAGCCGAGAAAAACCTCGACTGGCACTAAAGGTATTTCACGATTTGGGCGCTAAACCTGACATGGCACTCAAAATATCATCCAGAAACGCGGGCCTCATAGGTCTGGATATCACCGCGACGTCGGTCAAGCTCCTCGAGCTGAAACCGACGAAAAAAGGATTCAAGGTCATCAGTTACACCGTTGAGCCGCTGCCGGCCAACGCCGTTAACGAAAAGAACCTGCAGGATGTGGAAGCGGTTGGCGAGGCCATTCGTCGCGCTGTGAAGCGTTCCGGCACCCGAACCAAGGCTTGCGCCGTGGCAGTACCCAGCGCCATGGTCATTACCAAGGTCATCCAGATGCCCGACGATCTGAAGGACCACGAGATGGACGCACAGATTCAACTCGAAGCCGACCAGTACATTCCCTATGCGCTGGAAGAGGTCAATCTGGACTTCCACGTGCTCGGGCCGTCTGAAGAGGCCAACGGCATGGTGGACGTATTGCTCGCAGCGTCGCGCAGCGAAAATGTCGAGGATCGAACAGCGGCTGCCGAGATCGGCGGACTGGATGTGAAGATTGTTGATGTTGAGCCGTACACCGTTGAAGGTGCTTTCCAGCTGATCAAACATCAGATCCCCAATGACGGGATGGATCAGACCGTTGCCATACTGGATGTCGGTGCCAGCATGACCAGTCTGTGCGTGTTACGCGATCAACAACTGATTTACACACGCGAACAACCGTTCGGCGGCAAACAACTCACCGAAGAGATCATGCGGCGTTACGGGCTGTCTTATGAAGATGCCGGTCGCGTCAAGCGTGTCGGCGGCTTGCCGGACAACTACGACCCGGAAGTATTGACCCCTTTCCGCGATTTGATGGTGCAACAGGCCAATCGATTTCTGCAGTTTTTCTTTTCGGCCGACAAAAACGATTACGTCGATCAGATCGTTCTCGCCGGGGGCTGTACGGGCATACCCGGAGTGGCAGAACTGATCGAACAACGCATTGGCACACCCACCATCATTGCTGATCCTTTCAGTGAGATGGGTGTCGGCTCCGATATTCCTGCACAGCGTCTCAAGGACGATGGTGCAGCCATGATGATTGCCTGTGGACTTGCCATGCGAGGTGCAGACCTATGACACGTATTAACCTTCTTCCCTGGCGCGAAACCTATCGCATAGAGAAGAACAACGAATTCTATGTTGTTCTGGGTCTGTGCATGGCTTTAGCGGCAGGGGTTGGCTTCGGCGGCTACAAATACGCGGAAGACAAAGTCAACTTCCAGACAACACGCAATGACCGGTTGAATACCGAAATTGCGCTGCTCCAGGAAGAGCTCAAGGAAATCAAGGAGCTTGAAGAGACCAAGAACAACTTGCTGGCTCGAATGGAAATCATTCAGCAACTGCAGGGGCAGCGGCCACAGATCGTTCATACGTTTCACGAAATCGCTACTCGACTTCCTGATGGCATTTTTCTCACAGCCATGAAACAGCAGGGAGAAAAGCAACTCGAACTGCAAGGTCGCGCCGAATCGAACGCGCGTGTCTCGGCACTGATGCGACGTATGGACAGAAGCGAGTACTTCACCAATCCCCGCCTGGATGTCATTGAGTCGGACAAGGACGACAGTATCTCCACATTCAAGTTAAGCCTGGTGCAGGACAAACCGAAAACCGAGAAGGAGTCTGACGATGGCATTTAGTGACACCTTTTCCGAACTGCAGAAAATCGATGGCGAAGATTTCAAACGCATCGGTACTGCACCGGTTGCCTTGCGCGGCATTCTCTGCATTCTCGCCTGCGCAGCAGTGATTGGCGCCATGGCGCATTTCATGATCAAGCCGCAGTTCGATGAACTGAAAGTGGTTGAAGCCAAGGAGCAGCAGCTGCGATTGAAGTTCGATAGCGAACAGGCCAAGGCTGCTAACCGAACAGCTTATGTCGAACAACTTGAAGAGATGAAGAAGACATTCAACGTCATGCTCCGTCAGCTACCGAACAAGACAGACATTGAAAGCCTGCTGGTAGATCTGTCTCAAACCAGTGTTGCCAGCGGCCTTGATGTGGAGTTCTTCAAACCAGAAAGTGAGGTACCCCGAGAGTTCTACGCGGAGTACCCGATACGCATCAGCGTCACCGGGCAGTACCATCAGTTCGGCAAGTTCATCAGCGGACTCGCCTCTCTGCCTCGAATCGTCACGTTGAGCAATATCGACATCGCGGAGATGCGTGTAAACGGCGGATCACCGAATCTGAACGAGGCCAGTCGTCTGAAGATGGATCTGGTGGCAACGACCTATCGCTATATCGAGGAGGATGAATAAGCCATGCAACGGTTGAAACTCATACCGCTGCTCGGTCTCACAACCATGCTCGCTGCCTGCGGTGGCGACATGTCTGACCTCGAGCAGTTTATTGATGATACGAAGCAGGCTCATCACGGCAAGGTAGACCCTTTGCCTGAGTTCCCGCCTTATCAGACGTTTCTTTATGACGCCCAGGATGTGCGAGATCCTTTTCGTCCACAGACTGACTTGAACAGTTCCCCGATCGCAGCAGAAACCGAATATTCCGGTCCACGCCCAGAGGCATCTCGACGGCGCGAACCATTGGAAAGTTATCCGGTAGATGCATTGAAGATGGTCGGGTTATTGCAACAGCAGACGCAAACATGGGGTCTGGTTCGCGACCCTGACGGAACAATCCACCGAGTTCAACCGGGCAATTATGCCGGCCAGAACCACGGCAAGATCGTTCAAGTTTCTGAAACCAAAATAGATATAGTCGAACTGGTGCCTGACGGTCTCAGTGGCTGGGTTAATCGCGATGCACAACTCGCGATGACCGAAGACTAGATGAAAACGGAGATTATGTTGAAAATGCAAGTCCGTGAATACACGCACCGTCTCAGCCATGCCGGTACACGCAACACTGTTCGTGTCGCAGGTTTGTTGCTGCTCGCCGGAATGGCTTTCGCAAGCCAGCAGTTACAGGCAGCGAGCAATGCCCTGATGGACATTACTCATGTCACACTGCCGGGTAACAAGCAGCAGCTGGCACTGACACTCAGTGGGCCCGCTGCAACGCCGAAGGCGTTTACCATCGATAATCCTGCGCGCATTGCGCTGGATCTTCCCGATACTGCCAACGAGCTGGAAGATCGCCGCATCAGCATAAGCTCCGGCTTGCTGCAGAACGTTACCACCGTGGAAGCGGGTGGACGAACGCGCGTGGTTATCAACCTGACTGCGATGACGCCCTACACGACTTCGGTACGAGGCAACCAGCTACTGGTAACGCTGGACTCATCCGGACAGGCAAGCAACGAGGCCGCACCGGTCCTCATGGCTGCTGCCAACCCGGCCGATGAGCCACTGATGGATGTCACGAGCGGTCCAATCAAGGAACGCGTCAACACGATTGATTCACTGGACTTCCGCCGCGGCCCCATGGGCGAGGGACGGGTTCTGTTCGAGTTATCATCAGCCGGCGTAGTCACTGACATGCGTCAGGAAGGTGGCCGACTTATCGTTGAGTTCCCCGACACGCAACTGGCAGCCAAGCTGCAAAAGCGTCTCGACGTCATGGACTTTGGCACACCGGTTCAGTTTATCGATGCCATCTCCAACAAACGCGGCACCAAGATCATCATTCAGCCCGCTACGCAGGAATTTGAACAGCTGGCGTATCAGTCAGACAACCTGTTCACGGTTGAACTGAAGCCGATGAGCCGCGAGCAGATTGAAGAGAATCGTAAAGCCAAGTTCGGCTACATCGGTGAAAAACTCTCACTGAACTTTCAGGACATCGAAGTACGATCCGTACTGCAACTGCTGGCAGACTTCACCGATCTGAATATTGTCGTCAGTGACTCTGTACAAGGAAAACTCACGCTGCGATTGAAGAACGTTCCCTGGGACCAGGCACTGGATATCATCCTGCAGACCAAAGCGCTGGGCAAACGCCAGGCCGGCAACGTCATCATGATTGCCCCGGCTGAAGAGATTGCCAACCGCGAGCGCATCGAGCTTGAGGGCATGAAACAGAAGACCGAGCTTGCACCACTGCGTACCGAGTTCTTCCAGGCCAACTACGCCAAGGCAGCTGAGCTTGCCAGCCTGCTGCAGTCCAAGGAAGGTGGCATGATGACCGAGCGTGGCAGTGTCTCCGTTGACGAGCGCACCAACACACTCCTGATCAATGACACGGTCGATCAACTCGAAGAGATTCGCGCCCTGGTTCACCGACTGGATGTACCTATCCGACAGGTACTGATCGAATCACGCATTGTTATCGCATCGGACGACTTCAACAAGGACATCGGTGTACGCTGGGGCCTGAACCGCAACACGGTTAACCCGGGTGGCACAGGAACCGGAGACGGCTTTGCATTGTCAGGCAACGCTGCCGGTATCCAGGACTTGCTCAACGGTGACACAGTGGACAACGGTCGATTCAACGTGAATCTGCCTGGCAGCAACGCCGCCGGTTCACTTGGGGTTGCTCTGGCTAAACTACCCTTCGGCACGCTTCTGGAGCTGGAACTCTCTGCCATGCAGGCTGAAGGTACCGGTGAAGTCATCTCAAGCCCACGTGTCATCACGGCCAATCAGCACGAGGCCTACATCGAACAGGGTGTCGAGATTCCTTACCTTGAAGCATCATCCAGTGGCGCCACCTCGGTGTCTTTCCGAAAAGCGGTACTGGGCCTGACTGTTACACCGCAGATCACTCCGGATGATCGCATCGTGATGGACCTGAAGGTCAACAAGGACACTGTTGGTGAAATATTTGGTGCCGGGTCTCTGCAGGTACCGAGTATCGATACCCGCGAAGTCAGCACTCAAGTGCTGGTGGATAATGGTGAAACGGTTGTCCTCGGGGGTGTCTATGAGCAGACGCTGCTGAACAAGGTAGACATGGTGCCATTCTTCGGCAACCTGCCTCTGATTGGTCGACTGTTTCAGCATACGACCAACCAGGATGACAAGTCTGAACTGCTGGTGTTCGTGACACCAAAGATCATCAAAGAGAACGTCTCCTTGAACTACTGATCAATCCCACCATGGTTTTCCATGGTTGAACGAAACAGGCCTGCAGTAATCGCTGCAGGCCTTTTTTTTGCCTGCAACACTTGAGGACAGGCAATCTCCGGTTGACGCCTTCCAATGAGTGGGTATCATGATCGGACGTTCTCCACGCATAAGCTCATGACCAGTATTTTTCTAGTCGGCCCCATGGGCTCTGGCAAAAGTACCGTTGGTCGGGCTTTGGCACGCAAGATCGGCTACCAGTTTCTGGACAGCGACCGCGAGATCGAATCCCGATGCGGCGTGGATATTCCCACCATATTCGACTACGAAGGCGAAGCCGGTTTCCGTGATCGGGAATCACGCATGATCGATGAGCTCACCCACATGCCGGGCATTGTGCTCGCCACCGGTGGTGGCTCGATACTCCGAGAAGAGAACCGGGAATTTCTCCAATCACGCGGGCACGTGATTCTGCTGCAGGTCGATATCAAGGAACAGCTGCGCCGCGTTGCATTCGATACCAACCGCCCCCTGCTGCAAACGGCCGATCCTGCAGCACGTCTGCGCGCGCTCATGGAAGAACGGGAGCCGATATACAAGACGGTGGCCGATGTGGAGATTTCCACCGATTCCCGGCGCATGTATCACGTGGTGTCCAGAATACTTCGCCATCTGAAGAAGATGGATGTCCGCCTGGAGCCTGCACCCTGCGAACAACGAGATCGCAATGCAGGCGATGAACCGCTGACTCACGGGCCAGGGCCTTCACTAACGGCCTCCACTGACTCAACCGACTGAATACTTACGTCATGCAAACCGTCAAGATCGATCTGGGTCACCGCAGCTACCCTATTCATATCGGCAGCGGCCTGATCGACCACCGAGGGCTACTGG
>CALLPU010000138.1 GCA_938016235.1 uncultured Granulosicoccus sp.
AGTTGATCGCTTCGGAAAATATCGTATCCGCGGCGGTGATGCAGGCTCAAGGGTCGGTAATGACCAACAAGTACGCTGAAGGCTACCCGGGCAAGCGGTACTACGGCGGCTGTGAACATGTGGACACAGCAGAAGCACTGGCAATCGAGCGGGCCTGTTCGCTCTACGATTGCAGCTACGCCAATGTGCAACCGCATTCGGGTGCACAAGCTAACCAGGCCGTTTTCCTGGCGCTGATCAAGCCGGGAGACACGTTCATGGGTATGGATCTGGCTGCGTGCGGTCACCTGACTCACGGATCGCCGGTCAATCAATCCGGCAAGTGGTTCAATGCGGTCACTTACGGTGTGGATCCGGAAACCCATCAGATAGATTACGACGCCTTGGATGCACAGGCCAGAGAATCCAAGCCTGCCCTGATCATCGCGGGCGGCTCGGCTTATCCGCGCGTTATCGACTTCGCCAGATTCAGGGCCATTGCCGATGAGGTCGGTGCTTATTTCATGGTGGATATGGCGCACTTCTCCGGTCTGGTTGCTGCAGGTGTACACCCGAATCCGCTCGACCATGCTCATGTGGTAACCACCACTACACACAAGACCTTGCGCGGACCTCGCGGCGGGATGATCCTGTCGCGCGATGCCGATCTTGGCAAGAAATTCAATTCCGCCGTGTTCCCGGGCTTGCAGGGAGGTCCTCTCATGCACGTTATTGCCGCAAAAGCGGTCGCGTTCGGTGAAGCTCAACAGCCTGACTTCAAGGCCTATCAGCAGGCCGTCATTGATAACGCTCGGGCGCTGGCAGCAACCCTTGCTACCGGTGGTCTCGACATGGTGTCTGGTGGTACTGATACGCATGTCATGCTTGTCGACTTGCGCCCCAAGAACGTCACGGGCAAGGCGGCGGAGGCTGCGCTGGGTAGAGCGGGCATCACGTGTAACAAGAACAGCGTACCGTTTGACCCGGCTTCTCCCTTTGTGACGTCAGGCGTCAGACTGGGCACTCCTGCGGCAACCACACGCGGGTTTGGTGTGGCTGAATTCGAGCAGGTTGGCCAGCTGATCCTGCGCGTGGTCGATGGTCTGGCAGCCAACGGTGAGGAAGGCAACGCTGACGTGGAAGCAGCTGTCGAGAAAGAAGTGCGTGCCTTGACAGATCGTTTCCCGATCTATGGCTAAAACCGAGCCTCCGCTGGCGCTGGTAACCGGCGCTCAGCGGGGCATAGGTGACGCGATAGGCTGTGCGCTGAGCCAGGCCGGCTACGATGTGGTGGTGGCCGATATCGACACCACCCATTCTGGACGTGAGCTCGCCTCTCGCTGGGATACTACTCAGCGTGTTGAAAGCCTGGAGTGCGATGTAGCGGAGCTCGCACAAGTGGAAGCCTTGTTTGAGCAGGTTCACGCGATCTTTCACCGGTCGCCAGACTGTCTCGTCAACAACGCCGCGGTGCAAGTCTGGTCTTCCTTGCTGGACTTGTCCGTGGAGGACTGGACGCGCACCCTCAACGTCAATCTGACCGGTACGTTTCTGATGATCCAGCAATTTGCCCGCTACCGGCAACGTGCTCAAGGCGATGGCGTCATCATCAATATCGGCTCTGGCTGTAATCAGTTAGCGTTCCCGAATCTGGTCAGCTACGGTGCCTCCAAGGGCGGCATCGAGATGCTGACTAAAACTGCCGCACTGGAGCTGGGGAGTCTGGGTATCCGGGTGAACTGCATTGCACCGGGTGCGATAGAGACCGAGCGTACGCGCGAAGAGACGGCTGCGTATGCCCAGAGCTGGTCTGCCTTGACGCCCCTGCAACGAGTGGGTGAGGTGAACGATGTTGCCGATGCCGTGGTGGCATTAGCCTCAGATGCCATGCGTTTTGTGTCCGGGCAGACGCTGAATGTGGACGGAGGCTTGTTCAGCCGTGCCGCCTGGCCCGGGGAATATTAAGTTGAACGCTTCAATGGGCGACGACGCCGTTATCGATGGTTTTGACACCGGCTGCCTTGAGCTCCTGAGAACGATCAATCGTAGTGGTGAGTAAGATCACGGGTGCCAGACCCACTACAACGATCAAGAGTGACCCCAGGGCCGCCTCACCAATCAGCTCATCCGAAGCAAACTGGTAAACGTGCGTGGCCAGCGTGTCGAAGTTGAACGGCCTGAGAACCAGGGTGGCCGGCAGCTCCTTCATGCAATCAACAAAGACAACCAGCGCAGCGGTCAGTACACCGCTTTTCATGAGCGGTAGATGGATACGCGTCAGAATCGTCATGGAGCCATGACCCAGTGATCGGGCTGCATCATCCATGTGCGGGCTGATTTTTTTCATGCTGGCGTCCACTGACCCATAGGCTACGGCGAGAAATCGCACCGTGTAGGCGAAAATCAGCGCGAACACCGTTCCGCTTAATATCAGACCGGTAGAGATATCAAAGTGCTTTCGCATCAGAGCATCCACGGTGTTGTCCAGTGCGGCTAACGGAATGATCACACCGATGGCCAGTACGGCTCCCGGCACGGCATAGCCAAGACTGGAGACATTGACGCTGGTCTTCAGCAGTCGGGTGGGGCGTAGCCGCTGGCTGTAGCTCAGCAGGATGCCGATAGCCACGGCACAAGCCGCAGCCGCTGCAGACAAGCTCACCGAATTCATGGCAATGCGCCTGAATTCAGGTGTCCAGGATTCTTCAAAGTAGATGATAGCGTAATCCACCAGTACCCAGGCCGGTATCAGGAATCCCAGCAGCACCGGTAACAGACAAGCCAGCGTAGCCAGCAAGGCAGACTGTCCCGACAGCGGCTTTCTGCTCAGCGTTCGAAAGCGTGAGGCCGTAGGCTGGTAATTCTCACGATGTCGTCGGCTGACTTTCTCAATACCAATCAGCACCATCACGAAAATCAGCAGCAGCGAGGCAATCTGTGCACCGCCGCCGAGATTGTTCATGCCTAACCAGACATCGTAGAGCCCGGCGGTGAGTGTACGCACCGCAAAGTAGTCTACGGTGCCAAAGTCGTTAAGGGTTTCCATGAGTGCCATGGCCAGGCCCACGGCAATGGCGGGACGAGCCATGGGCAGGGCAACCCGAAAAAAGCGGCTGCTGGGTTTACCTCCCAGAGCGCGTGCTGCTTCGAGTACCGATGCCGATTGTTCAAGAAATGCAGCACGAGCCAGCAGATACACGTAGGGATACAGCACCAGTACCATCATGATGATAGCCCCGGGTAACGTGCGAATATTGGGAAACCAGTAATCGGAGGCTAGCTTCCAGCCGAACAGATCTCGAAGTGCAGACTGCAGCGGGCCAGCGTACTCGAGCAGATCCGTATAGATATAGGCGATGACGTAGGCGGGTACAGCGAAAGGCAGCAGCAATGCCCAGTTGAACAGCTTTCTACCGGGGAATTCGTAGTGGGTCACCAGCCAGGCGGTGCTGATGCCGATGAGCAATGTGCCTGCGGCAACACCCAGCATTAAACCCAGCGTGTTGAGGATATAGCCGGTGAGCACGGTGTCTACCAGATGAGGCCAGATGTTCTCTTCCGGATTGAATGCCAGCCACAATACCGACAGAATGGGCAGGCAGACAATCAGGGCAACGATCATGGCGACCAGAGGCCAGCCTTTGACTCGCGCCCAGAGCCCGGGTTTTAGTGACTTGTATTGATCTGTTCGATCCTGCCGCGGTATGGGCATGGTGGCGTCGGCCAGCACCTTGCCTGTGCCGGGTGCTGTGGTGCCAGGGACGTGCTTGCGGTATTGGATTTTTGGAAAAACATCCACACCAGGATCAGGATGAGCTGCCGTGTTGCGCAGCTGGCGCGTGCCTGCGATGCGGCGTGCGCTGAACCGGTATTGGCCTCCCGGCCAACTGACCGCCGAGGGCGTCGCAGATTGATAGGCCACTGAGGAGCCCCAGCGCGCCTTGACCCGGCCGGTGACGGTGCTGCCGAGTTTGGGTAGTGCTTGCGAGGGTGCGTTGGCTGGCTTGTCAGCCGACATGATGGTGAACGTCGAGAGAGTCACCGTTCAGTTCAGCGATGCGCGAACAACGGGCAATGACTGATGGGCTGAGCATGAATCGGGTGCGTGATGGTGCGACGGGGGAATGGAGCGTAATACGAATCATTCTTGTTATCAACCACACAAACGTCGGGGTTATGTC
>CALLPU010000139.1 GCA_938016235.1 uncultured Granulosicoccus sp.
AAAGGAGTTCTCGAGGCCGATACCGCTCGACTGGCCCGGCAACTCCTGCGTCAGCAAAGCCTGACCCCACTGGAAGTCTCTGAAACCTCCGGGCGTAACAAGAACAAGGGGGCAAAAGGGTCCCAGAAAGGCACCGCCACACCCACGTTCAGAGGTGGCATCAAGACGAACGACCTGGCCCTGTTGACGCGGCAGATCGCCACCTTGAGCGCAGCGGGCACTCCACTGGAAGAATCCTTGTCTGCGGTCAGCCGGCAAACCGAAAAACAACGCATCAAGTCGTTGTTGCTATCCGTGCGCGCCAAGGTACTGGAAGGGCACAGTTTTGCCTCAGCGTTATCCGACTACCCGAAGGTATTCCCGGAAATCTACCAGGCAACGGTTTCTGCCGGGGAGCAATCCGGGCATCTGGATGCTGTACTTGAAAGACTGGCGGATTACACCGAAGAGCGACAGGCAGCGAATGCCACGGTCAAGAAAGCCCTGATCTACCCCAGTGTACTGGTGGTTGCGAGCATACTGATTGTGGGATTTCTACTCGCGTACGTCGTGCCGCAGGTAGTTCAGGTATTCGACGGCATGGATCAGGAGCTACCGGCACTGACGCAGGCGATGCTCGCCACCAGCGCATTTGTCCGCCAATGGGGCCTGGTGGTTGCCGGCGTTGTATTTGTCGCGGTTATTGTGTTCCAGAAAGCCATGCAAGGCGAAGCGTTCAAGACGCGCGTACATGGCTTCCTGCTCAAACTCCCCCTGTTCAAACGGCTGATCCGGGGATTCAATACCGCACAATTCGCCCGCACACTCAGTATTCTGGCCGCCAGTGGTGTGCCGGTGCTGGAAGCACTGGATATCGGGGCGCAGGTCATATCGAACCGGCCGATGCGAAAAGCCGTTAACACGGCAGCAGCGCAGGTTCGTGAGGGTTCCACTTTGAGCGATGCGCTGGAACGCACGGGCTACTTCCCCCCCATGCTGCTGCATCTGATTGCCAGTGGCGAATCCTCAGGGCAGCTGGATTCGATGCTGGAAAAAGCAGCCACGCATCAGGAACGCGAGCTCAACTCACTGATGGCCGTGTTTCTGGGTCTTTTTGAGCCCGTGGTCATACTCATCATGGGCGGTGTGGTACTGACGATTGTGCTCGGCATATTGCTGCCAATTTTCGAAATGAACCAACTCGTCAATTAGTGCGGCCCGGCAGAGTGCCCGAGTGGTGGCGTCGTCCAGGACTGTCTACATTGGCCAGCAGGTAGTGACATTTCTGTCTGGACCGATCAATGCTGGGGACGCTTGAACGGCAGGATGTCAGCACCTCCGGCAGGAAGGCTTCGCATACCGGCACACAGGTGACTGGCATAGGGCCATAGCTGATCAGCATCCATCTGCTCACAGGCCCTGCGGATCATCAGCTCAGTAATTTCATGCTCTGTACCCGCCTCGTCTATCGTGGCGCAGGCTGTCATTGCCTCGGGAAGCGGCGTCAAGCTAGCACTTTGTTGTATGTTGCAATGTTTCATAAGTCAGGTCCTGGTTCGCACACCCAAACGCCACTTTCCAAACAACAACGCAAGACTCTGACCACCTCGCCGTACTGCCAGTTTGTAGATTCGAAGGCCATTTGTGGTTCTACTCAGTCTCGCTGTTCAGTTGAGCAATATGCTCTTCAAACAAGGCTATCTCTTCCGGGCTTTTTTCCGGATACCGCAACGGCAGCGCATCCAGCGCCTGGTGAATAGTCTGTGCAACGCAAAGCCGCATGTATCGCTTGTCATCAGCAGGAATGGCAAACCACGGCGCATGCTCGGTTGATGTCTCGTTCAACAGGCTTTCGTAAGCCTGCATGTATTCATCCCAGCGGCCCCGGGTAGTTAAATCGCTCTTGGAAAATTTCCAGAACTTTTCCGGTGTCGTCAGGCGCTTGAGAAATCGCTCCCGCTGTTCATCCTTCGACACATTCAGCCAGAACTTCAATACGACGGTGCCATTGCGAGACAGGTGCTGCTCATGGTCACGTATGGACTCAAAGCGCTCCTGCCAGATGGTGGGATGATCGTGGGCAGGCAGTCGCTGGTTAGCCAGAAACTCGGGATGCACACGCACAGCCAGAACCTCTTCGTAATAACTGCGATTGAAGATGCCGATTCGTCCCCTTTCCGGTAGCCGATTCGTGGTTCGCCACAACCAGTCGTGTTCGAGTTCTTCGTCGGAAGGCGCCTTGAATGATGACACCTGGCAACCGGCTGGATTCACCCCGCTCATGACCGCTCGAATGGTGCCGTCTTTACCAGCGGCGTCCATAGCCTGAAAAATCAGCAACAGGGAAAATCGATCGTCAGCATAGAGCTTGCGTTGCAACTCACTGATTTTCTCGACGCATTGCGCCAATTCCTTTTCCAGCGTTTTCTTGCCGGCTACATCCTCAGGGGGGCCGGTTTGCGCATCAGCAACCGAAAAATGGGCTGATGGCGGAACGATGAACGGAGAGTCGATCAAGCTCACGTGCCTGCTCTGGCCATATCAGCATCAACCTGTGCCGGTATGACGCACTGCGCACCTGTTCCGCGCATGCTGCAGTAACCACCGGGATTCTTGTGCAGGTATTGCTGGTGGTAGTTCTCCGCGTAATAAAATTCCGGGGCAGGCAGAATTTCTGTTGTGATGGGCCCAAACCCACGCTCAGAGAGCGTTGCCTGGAAGGTTGCCTTGCTCGATGTGGCCAGTTCCTGTTGGGTATTTGAGTATGTGTAGATGCCAGAGCGATATTGAGTACCGCGATCAGGACCCTGTTGCATGCCCTGCGTGGGGTCATGTGATTCCCAGAACAGTTTGAGCAACGCTTCAAAGCTGATAACCGAGGGATCGAACACCACCAGCACCACCTCGTTGTGCCCGGTGCCACCCGAACACACTTCTTCATAGGTAGGGTTCGGCGTCAGTCCCCCCGCATAGCCAACCGCCGTGGTATACACGCCGGCCTGTTGCCAGAACAACCGTTCCACACCCCAGAAACAGCCCATGCCGAATACGCACTGGCGCAGGTGTGCAGGAAAGGGACCTTGCATGGGGTTGCCCGTCACGATATTGGCGGACGCGACTGCTATAGCCTCACTCCGCCCTGCCAAGGCTTCGGATGCACTGGGGAGCGTTGCTTTTTTTCCCAACCCAAACACTGATTCGACTCCGTCTGCCCAGGCGCTGGTGAGCTTGGGCGTTCGTCCACAGTGCGACTGCGCTGCGGTACCGATGAACAGTACCTAACGATGCTTAAACGAAACTGAAACGGGCACGCACCTGTGCGAAAAGTCGCAAAATTGGGGCGTTTGGGTGTTGTATTTGGGGGTTACGGGAGAGTGTAGCCAAGGTTTGTCAGAAAGCGAGCAACAAACGCGATTTTGATACTAACGGACGCCGCTGTCTGCCAGCACACATTGCCAATCAAAACAATCCGTGGCGCCCCGCATAGACAGCAACCAGCAGAATCAAACCAAAAACAAGATTGACCAGCACCACGTGGCGCACACGATTCAGGGCAGCACCAGCGGCAGCCCAGTCTTCCCGGGTCACGGCGGCTTTGAAGGCAGGGTATGGCACGTAGTACAGATAAATGAACAGGCCGATCATCAACAGACCCAGCGCATGCATGATGTGAACGTACACGGGCGACGTTGCAAAGCCACCTAAGGCGTTGAAGATCAGCCAGTATCCGGTGATCGGCAATACCAGCACAGACACCCACACCCAGGGGAAGAAGCGTTTGAACACACCCGACCATACGGGCAAGCGGCGATGTGGCTCCAGCAGCATGATAGAAGGGCGCAACACCACATAGGCGAAGAACATTCCGCCGATCCATACAGTGGCCGATACACCGTGTAAAGAGATTGCTACTGCGTTCATTGATGATCCTTGAGTAATGGAACCTGCTCGCTCCGTGCTGCCCCAGTTTAACAATCGGGGAAACTGACGGGGACCTCAATCACGTTGATCGCCAGACCGCCACGTGCAGTCTCCTTGTACTTGGTTTTCATATCGGCACCCGTCTCACGCATGGTCTTGATGACCTTGTCGAGGGACACAAAGTGCGTGCCGTCTCCACGCAGGGCAATACGAGAGGCATTGATCGCTTTCACCGAGCCCATCGCGTTGCGCTCAATACAAGGAACCTGAACCAGTCCGCCTACCGGGTCGCAGGTTAGCCCCAGATTGTGCTCCATACCGATTTCGGCAGCGTTCTCCACCTGGGCTGGCGTGCCCCCCATGACCGCAGTTAGCGCTCCCGCTGCCATTGAGCAGGCCGATCCGACCTCCCCCTGACAACCCACCTCAGCCCCTGAAATGGACGCATTTTCCTTGTACAGAATGCCGATTGCGCCCGCTGTGAGCAGAAAATCAACCACGCCGGCATCCGAACTGCCAGGCACAAACCGATGGTAGTAATGCAGCACCGCAGGAATGATTCCGGCAGCACCATTGGTGGGCGCAGTGACCACTCGCCCGCCTGCGGCATTCTCTTCATTGACCGCTAATGCATA
>CALLPU010000140.1 GCA_938016235.1 uncultured Granulosicoccus sp.
TTGATGCGATATCCAATGGGGGTATTCCCAAAGGCAGAACGACGCTATTGGCCGGAACAGCGGGCAGTTCCAAAACCGTGTTTGCGGTGCAATACCTGGCCTGTGGTATCACGCTGAAAGATGAGAGTTGCGTATTTGTGACGTTCGAGGAAACACCCTCTGATATCCGGCAGAACATGCTCAGTTTCGGTTGGGATATTGAGGCATGGGAGAAGCAGGGCAAATGGGCTTTTGTTGATGTGTCGCCCAAGCCAGAGGAGGCATCGATACTCAGTGGTGACTTTGATCTCACGGCGTTGCTGGTCAGAATAGATCACGCAATAAAAAAAGTGAGTGCCTCGCGCATTTCAATCGATTCCCTGGGGGCCATCTTCAGCAAGTTCGAAGACCAGCATGTGGTGCGTAGCGAATTGCTCAGAATTTCAGTGGCATTGAAGAAACTGGGTGTTACCGCGCTGATGACGGCTGAGCGCAGGCACGAGTACGGCGACATCGCACGGCACGGTATAGAGGAGTTCGTGGCTGATAACGTGATCATCCTGCGTAACGTACTGGAAGCCGAAAGCCGCCGGCGCACCATGGAAATTCTGAAGTTCCGGGGTACAGACCACCAGAAAGGTGAACACCCGTTCAGTATCGTGGCCGACGGTGGGATAGTCGGTGTGCCTCTGTCAACGGTGCAACTCAACCATCGATCCTCACACGTGAGGATCAGCTCAGGTACCGACAAGCTGGACACAATGTGCGGCGGTGGTTTTTTCCGCGATTCCATCGTACTGATTTCCGGCGCCACCGGCACGGGTAAAACCCTGATGGCGACCAGCTTCATTGGGGGTGCAGGTGAGAACGAGCGGAGTCTGTTTTTTGCGTTTGAAGAGAGTCGCGACCAGCTGTTTCGCAACGCCGACGGATGGGGTGTGAACTTTACGAAGATGGAAGAAGACGGCAGGTTGAAAGTGGTGTGTGTCTACCCGGAAACAACGGGTTTGGAAGAACACCTGATTCAAATGAAAAAAGATATCGATGAATTCAAGCCCACTCGCATTGCGGTTGACAGTTTGTCGGCTCTGGAGCGAGGTTCCACAGCCAAGAGCTTTCGAGAGTTCGTCATTGGCCTGACGTCATTCATTAAACAACAGGAAATTGTCGGTGTATTCACATCAGTGACGCCTTCCTTGATGGGAGGTACGTCTGTCACTGAAGCGCATATATCCACGGTAACCGATTCCATTATCCTGCTGCGTTATGTGGAGCTGTTCGGTGAGATAAGCCGAGGTATTGCAGTACTAAAAATGCGAGGTTCCATACACGAGAAGGAAATTCGCGAATTCACGATCGATCACGGGGGGATGCATGTGGGCAAGCCGTTCCGCAACATTACGGGTATTCTCACGGGCAACCCGCAGTATCATCAAACACCGGAGTCGGCACGGTTGCAAGAAATGTTTGAAGATGTGTAGCCATTTCAGACGGAGCTGACGGTGGGAAGAGATCAACAACAACGTCGTTTGCGTGGAGTGCGCTGATGAGCCTGACGTGCAACAGCGAATCCAGAACACTGGAGCAACTGAAAGCCGAATTGATTGCCAGTGAGTTACGGTTCAACAACGTGGTGCAAAACTCTCCCGATGGCATTGTTGTGACGGATACGGATGGCTTCATTCAGTACGTCAATCCCGCGTCGGAGTTCATGTTTGGCCGTAACAAGGAAGCACTGATTGGCCAATCGTTTGGTTACCCGGTCATGTCCGGTGATACGACGGAGATTGAAGTGCTGCATCCAGGCAAGCCACATGTCGTTGCCGAGATGCGCGTGGTACAAATCGAATGGGAAGGTGAAACCGGAATGCTGGCAACCTTGCGTGACATGTCGGAGCGTATCCAGCTGACCAACGATCTGAAGCGATCAAACAAGGATCTGGAAAGCTTCGCGTCTGTGGTCTCGCATGACATCCGTGCACCTTTGCGTAACTTGCATTTACTGGCAGGCTGGCTGCAGCAGGATCACGCCGGTGAGCTCAATTCGGATGCGATGGAAGACATCGAACTGATGCGCAAAACCACAACCCGCATGCAACGCATGGTTGATGATCTGCTTCAATACAGCCGCACCACCAGTTCCGAGGGAAAGGTTTCCACTGAAGTTCAGTTGGAAGATGTACTGGCGGATGCGCTGGATATCCTGCGGGAAGATATTTTTCGTATGGATGCCCAGATTATCAACGACCCGTTGCCCACAATTGACTGCAATATCCAGCAGATGGTCGCGTTGTTTCGACACATCATTTCCAACGCCATTGCCTATTGCCCGATCAAACCCAGGATCACCATCACAGCCGATTGTGAAGATGATATCTGTCATCTGAAATTCCACGACAATGGCATTGGTGTAGAGGAAAAGTACTGGGAGAAAATTTTCGTCCCTTTCAACCATCTGCATTCCAAGGACACCCATGATGGATCTGGTATCGGTCTGGCCACGTGCAAGAAGATCGTAGACCGCCACAATGGCAAAATATGGCTGGAATCGGAATCAGGGGTTGGCAGCGTCGTGCACGTACAGCTGCCGCATCGAGTGAAGAATCAGGCATCGGGGAACACATGATTGCTTCTCTCGTTGTGCATGGGAACAGTGCCGCATCCCGTGTTTGTACTCATTCATTTCCAGGTAGGCAGGCGTTAACAACCGGGCGACTGTCATGATTTCAATTGCTTGTGCCAGTGAAGCAACCGTAGACTTTGATCAGAGCATGCTCAAGGAGCTCTATGATGCTTCTGCCAAGCGCAATCGACAATTGGGTCTGACGGGTTACTTGAGCTGGAAGAACGGGCGATTTTTCCAGTACCTGGAAGGGCCTGAAAATGCCATCGACGAAGTACTGCAAGCCATCCACAACGATAGCCGTCACAAGGTTTTGCGCACGCTGCAGTTAGGGGCCATCGAGCAGCGTCGGTTTTCCCGTTGGGACATGCTGAATATTTCGGGTGCCGGTGTGCCGGATATTCGCATTCAGGATCTGATTGAGGATGTCATGAAGTCTGCACTCGGCGACATGTTTGCAGAAACCGAGTCACGGCGGATTATTCTCGAAATGCTGGATCAGATGTCAAAGCTGCACCGTGATTCCTCTAAAATACATGACCCTGCCAAGCCCGAGCGTGAGGAGACTGGCGACAAGCCACCCTTTATTGTGGCGTTTGGTGCGTCTGCGGGAGGCCTGCAACCCTTGCAGTCCATCATTAGAAGCCTGAAGCCCAAGCTGGACGCTGCGTTTATCATCATCCAGCATTTCTCCCCTGAAACAGAAACCATGATGGACATGATTCTGCAACGGGATACGTCCATGAAGGTGTGCGCCGCCGCTCGCGACATGCCGATCAAGGCGGGTAAGGTCTATGTCATTCCCCCGGGTGAAAACCTCGAGGTCAGTAACGGCAAGTTCGACCTGAGCAAGCAGCAGCGTTTGAGTCGCGGGCCACAGTTTCCCATTGATATCTGCTTTCGGTCCATAGCACGGGAGTACGGCGACCGCGCCATTGCTGTCGTGCTGTCAGGTACTGGAACCGATGGTTCGCGAGGCGCCAAGGTGTTGAACGAGGCGGGTGGTGTGGTGCTCGCCCAGAGCCCTGAATCGGCCGAGTTCGATGGAATGCCTAACGCCAGTATTGAATCGGGCATGGTGCATCAGATTCTTGCGCCCCCCGAGATATCCGAGTTCGTTAACAACCTCAGTAATGATTACGTTCATGACTCTCTCGCTCTGTGGCCGGCACGTAGAGCTGAATACGTTAACGAAGTGGTGGCTCTGCTTGAAGATAACGATGTTGACTTTGCTCAGTACAAGAGCGAGACACTGTTTCGGCGGATAGAGCGACGTCGAGTGCTGGCCAGTATCGCCACCAGTGACGAATACGTTGAATTTGTCCGTGAATCCAGCCAGGAACGGGACGAGCTGCGTGAAGACATCCTCATCACAGTCACCAGTTTCTTTCGTGATGGCGATGCGTGGGACAAGCTGAAAGAATCGGTGCTGCCCATGATCGCAACCGAGCTGAAACAGGGCGAGACGTTTCGAGTCTGGGTGACCGCCTGTGCCACTGGAGAAGAGGCGTACACGGTTGGTATGATCCTGAGTGAATTGCTTGAGACGCTGGACAAGCAGCTTAACTTCAAGATCTACGCTACCGACATTGAACGAAAGGCGCTGGAGTTTGCCAGTGCGGGTTGCTACTCGGAGCGAGCACTCGAGCATGTCAGTGAAGAGCGTCGTGAACGCTTTTTTACGCGTAAGGCAGAAGGCTATATGATTTCGCGGGAAATTCGTGAAAACGTCATTTTCGCTCCACATAACTTCATCAAGAATGCGCCGTTTACCCGGATGCATCTGGTGAGCTGTCGCAATGTATTGATCTACATGCAACCGGAGTTGCAGCAGATCGCTATCAAGATGTTGCATTTTGCGCTGAACGTCAACGGCATTCTGTTTCTCGGTCCTTCAGAGACCTTGGGCAACCTGCAAAGCGAATTCTATCCGGTGCAGCGCGAGTGGAATCAGTACAAGAAGCTGCGCAACCTCAGGCTGCCCTTGCACTTGTCCTCAGAGCGTTTTCGCGAAGCCTCACGTGACCTTACGGCGATCCCTCAGCCATTGCAGTTGAAGAACGAGGCCAAGGCTAACGGTTTGGTGGGTCTGTGCCTGGATGCCTTGTCGCAATTCTCAGGCAATACGAATGTGCTGGTTGACAGTACGCGAGCGGTAACCATGGTGGTCTCTGATCCGAAAGGAATTTTGCAGGTGCATCGAGGAGAACCCACTCTGGATATCACTAAAATGGTACCTGAAAGCCTGCGGCCCTCTCTGACGTTCGCCATTACACGAGCGTTCAAGGAGCATACACCCGTCGCCCATCGTCAGCTGAGCTGTCAGCCTATCGGTCAGGAAGAGCGACGAGTGGATATAGAGGTTGTGCCGCATGTGTCAGCGGGCAACAATGCAGCGCAGTATGCTCTGGTGGTGATCTCGGATACGCAGGTGGCTGTTGCTGGTGAGGCTGCGGGCGAAGGAGAGGCGGGAGCGGGCTCCGAAGTGGAACAGTTGCGCGGTGAGCTGGAAGAGACCAAGAAAGCCCTGCAAGCCGCTATCAACGATCTTGAAACATCAAACGATGAGCAGCGATCCATCAACGAGCAGTTGTCTGCGGCGAACGAAGAGCTGCAAAGCACCAATGAGGAGTTGCAGTCAGTCAACGAAGAGCTGTACACCGTAAACTTTGAGTACCAGACCAAGATCCATGAGCTGTCTGATTTGAATCATGATCTGGACAATCTGCTCGACAGCACGAACATGGGTGTGATATTTCTTGATTCCGACTTGTGCATACGTCGGTTTACCGATGTGGCTACCCAGACCATCAACTTGCTTCCTTCCGATATTGGCCGGCCATTTGTGGATCTTGCGCATAACCTTCAATATGCGGATCTGGTTGATGACATGCGTCGAGTCTTGTCGATCAGTAAATCCATCAACCGCGAAATTTCGCGTAACGATGTGGATTTGCTGCAGGTGGGGATCCACCCGTACCGTGCCGGCAATGGCATGGCACAGGGGGTTCTGATCATGTTTCGTGATGTCAAAAGGAAATCTTCTCAAGACCAAGCTGAGGAAGATTTAGACATAGTCCACTGACCTTTTCTCGATCCAGATGCAACAGCCTCGTGATGTCAGCCGGTAACTCGGCGCGTGACATCATGAAGCCCTGCACGGCATCACAGCCGTTGTTAGACAGAAACTCAAGCTGCTCGGCTTTCTCTATACCTTCGGATACGACGCGCAAGCCCAGCTCGTGAGCCATATTGATGATGGACTTGATGACCGATCGCATCTGCTCTGAATGCTCTATGTCGCGCACAAACATGCGGTCTATTTTCAATCGGGATACAGGCAAGTGGACCAGTCGCGCCAGAGAAGACTGCCCGGTTCCAAAGTCATCGATCGATACGACATGACCGGCGCTTTGTAGTTGGCTCAGCGCGTCACGACACAACTTGTGATTTACAATCAGTGCTGATTCGGTAATCTCTATTTCGAGTGCCTGAGGACGTAGCTGGTAGCGCCGCAGTGTCTGCGATACCAGGCCGGCGAAATCGG
>CALLPU010000141.1 GCA_938016235.1 uncultured Granulosicoccus sp.
GTTGGATACCAGGCCGATCAGCCGAGTTCGGCCGGTTGTCAAGCTTGATGCCAGTGCGTTGGGGGTATAGCCTAATTCAGCGGCTGCCTTCTCCACTTTGCGACGCATGCTCTCGGACACCGACGCACCATCGGTAAAGGCACGTGATACTGCAGATCGGGATACGCCTGCTCGCTGCGCAACGTCCTTTAGTGTGACTCCCACAATCGCTATTCAATTTTATCGATGGCGTCTGACGCTGGCCAGCCATCAAAAAACCATTGCCAGAGTGCGTACACCGCCAGGGCGACAAACAAAACGCCCCACAGATAGGCACCATTACCAAATTCCACAACCGACCAGCCCATACAAACCGCTATGACGGCCACTCTGCGCCACAAAGGTAGAAAGAAATCGGTTTGCAATTCGAAGAACTTCAAAACGACCACCAGCGTTTAAACGCGCTCATCGGTAGCCTATCGATCGAGCAGCGGTACAGGGCGCGTGCTAACGACATTACCCTGGCCCGGGACTGTTAAACGCGTGCACAGCTCGGCTAAATCCTTTCTGGACGGATTCGCTGGCTTGATGAACATTCCAGACTAGACAGTTCCACCCAGCGAACCTTCAAGTTCCACCATTTCCTGGCCACCAGCCATCAGGTCTTGTAACTCCTCCACAGTGACTTCTCCGCGAACGGCAGTGCCAAGCGTTTTGCCGCGGTTGAGCACGGTAAACCGATCACCTACCGCCATGGCATGGCGTACGTTGTGCGTGATGAAGACCACACCGATTCCGTTGTTGCGCACCCGGTTGATGGTTGACAGGACGTTGGCGGTCTGCCGAACTCCCAGCGCAGATGTCGGCTCATCCAGAATCAACACTCGCGCACCAAAATACACGGCGCGTGCGATCGCCACGGTTTGTCGCTCACCGCCAGACAAGGTGCCAACCGCCTGATCAGCCTCACGCAGATTGATACCCATCTTGGCCATTTCTTCGAGCGTGACTGCATTGGCGTGGTCGAAGTCCATCCACTTCAGAAAGCCCATCTTTTTCTGGGGTTCACGACCCATCCAGAAATTGCGTGACACCGACATCAGAGGAATCATGGCAAGGTCCTGGTAGACCGTGGCTATACCCGCATCAATCGCGGCACGTGCGCTGGAAAAATTGACCTTCTGTCCGTCTACTCGAATCTCGCCGTGTGTCGGTTGATGCACACCGGACAATGTCTTGATGAAAGTGGACTTGCCGGCGCCGTTGTCGCCTAACAGACAGTGACACTCTCCGGCATTGACCGACACGGATACACCGGCCAGTGCAATAACAGACCCAAAGTGCTTTTCGATGTCTACCATCTCGAGAATTGGGGCACTCATAGGATTAACGCTCCCCCGTTATCATGCGCCGAATGTAGGTATTGAGAATGACTGCCAGTAATAGAATGGTTCCGAGGAAAACGCGGAACAGGGAACTCTCCACGTTTGCAAAAAACAGCCCTTGTTGAACCACGCCAAAAATCAGTGCGCCCAGTGCAGCGCCAATAACCGAGCCATAACCCCCCGTCAGAAGTGCACCACCTATCACCACGGATATGATCGCCTCAAATTCTTTCAGTAATCCTCTATCGGCTGCAGCAGACCCAAATTCTATGACCTGACACGTCGCGAACACGGTGGCGCAGAATGCCGTAAACATGAACATGAGAATCTTGACGCGATTGACCGGCACGCCCACATAAGCCGCCGCCTGTGGCTCACCGCCAGCCGCGTATATCCAGTTTCCAAACCGTGTGCGAGTTAACAGCAGGTGGCCAAAGATAATCAAGCCTATCGCCCAGACAATCAACATGGGGATACCATCCACGATTGGCTCGCCAGCACGGGACCCTCCTTTGAACACGGATATCCAGCCCTGCTCTCCCAACCAGGAGAAGAGACCTGTAAAAATCTTGCCCCCGAACAACGAAGCCAGCCAGTCGCCCTCGGCTTTTTCCTTTATGCCACCGATGATGGTTTTGTTGGTCGTGGCAATCGACAGGAAGATCGTGAGACCGCGAAGAATGTAAAGAAAAGCGAGTGTCACAATGAATGATGGCAGTCCGGTCTTGACGACGATGTATCCATTGAGCCAGCCGATGGAAAGCGCCACAATGAACGCAGTAATGATGGCCACCCACATGGGGAAGCCCCAGGTTACCGACATCAAAGCAATCACGATTCCTGAAAATCCGATCATGGATCCCACCGAGAGATCAAACTCTCCGGCGATCATGAGCAAACAGGCACCTACCGCGATAATGGCAAACTGCGCTGAGACAATCGTCCAGTTCAGGGTGCCTTCAGACGAAAACATTCCCGAGTCGCGGGCAACGAGCAGAAAGAAAACGAAGACCAGAATGGCTCCGCAGATCGAGCCCAGTTCCGGGCGAATCAGCAGACGCTTCAAAGTTGAGCGTTGCTGTATACGTTCATCAACGTTAGCGTCCGTACCGACGCTTCCCTCTGTACTCATGACAACTTCCCGTCTGGTTAGAGTGTTGAAACCCTGACATCAGGGTTGGTATAGCCAAACACGTAGCTCCTGCGCAGGCTGGCAGGAGCTACGTAACAATCAACGAGTCTTATACAACAGGCAATTATGCGCAGCTCAACCGCTTGCTGCACACATGCTGGTTGTGACTAGCGGTACTCGCCAGCAAACTCTTCAACTTTTGACAATCCGTCAGCGGTAACGAATCCGGGGCCAGAGTTGATGTTATTACCTGGCAGAACACCAAAGCGCTGGTAATTGGCCAATACGATAACCGGCAGATAGGCTTGCAGGAACGGCTGTTGATCAATGCCCCACTTGATAGTGCCAGCCTTGATGCCCTTGACGATTTCAGTGCCCAGATCAAATGTACCGAAATAGATGTCGCCAGCAGTACCCATCTCTTCTACTGCCTGGATGGTGGGATCGGCTGAAGTGGGTCCGAGCGTCAGGATAGCGTCAGTGTCAGGGTTAGCCGTCAGGTACGCTTTAACCTTGTTTTTGATTTCCGCCGGATCCTGGCCCGAATCGATCATGGAATCACCCAGGTCCACACCCAACCCGTCAGCGAAACCAGAGCAGCGCTCTGCGACGACCGGGTTTGAAATCACGTGATTGACGCAAACAAATGACGTTACACCATCTCGCTTGGCCCGTTGGCCAGCGGCAAGACCCGCGTCGTATTCTGGCTGACCCACATACATGAGAGCGCCGACATCAGCAGCTTGTTCTGGCGTGCCAGAGTTGATGATGATGACTGGAATACCCTTGTCGACCGCGTCCCTGATTGGACCACTCAGTACATCGGGGTCGGCCAAAGTAGTGATGATGCCGTCAGGGTTGGATGCCGCCGCTTGCTGAATGATTCGCGCCATGTCCGCGATGTCACCAGTAGGTGGATTTCGGTATTCCACTTCGGCGCCCACTTGCTCGCCTGCCAAGGCAATGCCATTTTTAATGGTGTTCCACCAGCTATCGCTATCTGGTGCGTGGCTGACAAGAATGAATTTCTCGCCTTCAGCCTGCGCCGGCCCGACAAAACTGACGAGTGGTACGGCTGCGATGGCGCTGGCCAGCGCCACCTTCTTCCAAATGTTAGTCATTTATGAATGCTCCTCATTGGTCTGTGTCCCGAAACTCTCGGTGACACGATTATGAGAGGGCCGCAGTTGGGTTGCAAGCACTTTTTGCAACCGGTTGCAGATTATCCGGATTTAACGTTCACGATTCTGCCAATGATCAATCACAGCGTCATAGTTTTGTGCAACTTGCGACCGCAACTCATCGTCGTTCAATGCGCCAGCCAGCCATGCCTGGGCAGGTTTTCCGAAAATGGAGCGGCCCACGGCAAAACCCTTGACGCGTTCGATACCTGCAAACGCCTTGAAACCCTCGCCTAGCTCATCAATGGGAGCATCCAGCCCCAGCACGACGATGCCTTTGCAATGTGGGGCACGCTGCTCCACCGTGGCAGCCAGTCGCTGCACACTGGCCCTGGGCATGCACGGAATTTTCCACCAATCAGGCTTGATGCCCAGCTCATAGACCCGCTCAGCGCTTCGACAAACCGATTCGCCTGGCTCCAGTGGGTCATCAGCAGGCGGGATGATTTCGAGCAACAGTTCGTGGCCGGTAACACAGCACGCCTCGTACAACTCGCGCATGCGTTGCTCCTGCTGCTCGA
>CALLPU010000142.1 GCA_938016235.1 uncultured Granulosicoccus sp.
ACGGCGTAGGCAACCATGGCGGGATTAAACGGGTTGTTGCCCAAGCCACCGAACAGGTGCTTTCCCAATGTGATCAGCAATGCAGCACCAATACACAGCTGCCACAACGGCAATGACGGGGGTAGGCACAATGCCAGTAACCAGCCCGCCAGCACGGCGCTGCCATCGCTCAGTGCCGGTGCCAATGGTCGGCTTCTGAGCATCAGGCAAAGCGCCTCAAACAGCAGGACGAGCAGGCAGGTTACAGCCACCTGAATGACGATCCGGATGTCAATCAACAGAGCATAAATCAAGGTCCCGGGTACCAGCGCCAGCATGACCTGTGTCATCGTCTGGCGTACGGTTCGGCGCGGAACACGCAGCGCCGGGGTGTCCAGCGCAATCATTCAGGCGTGTCCTCGTTGTTCGGCCCGGCACTGTTGCGTGTTCGTGCTGATGATGTTGCAGGCGTTGAAGACTGTTGTGAAGCTCCCGACTTTTTACGGTTACGTATGCGCGACAACGCGTCGGTGATCGGATCGCTGCGCTCAGCAAGTCTGGCCTGTGCCGCCTTTCTCTTTTGTTCACGCGCGGCGGTGCGTTCGGCTTCACGTTGTTCACGCAGGCGAAATCGTTCTTCAGACTCTGCCGCCAGACGCTGTTTCGATTGCTCGGCTCGGTGCAGACCCTTTGCGTACCGGAAAGTCTGTGTCAGTGGAATACTGGATGGGCACACGGCATCACAGCAACCGCACTCGATACAATCCATGAGTCGATATCGTGCGCTCTGCTGGAGATCATCCTTTGCGGCAAACCAATGCAGTTGCTGGGGCATGATCTTTACCGGGCAGACGTCACTGCAGGCATTACAACGGATGCAGGGCAGTGAGAGCGCCGGCTGTCGCACAGGTTCAACGGCGATGCAATTGGTGGTGGCGGTGACAGGAACATCCAGTCGATGCAGGTCAAACCCGCTGAGCGGTCCACCGGCCCTCACACGGGATTTGACAGCCATATCGTCGTTGCCGGTTTGTCGAAGAACCTCTGCAACAGTGGTACCGAACGTCACACGCACATTGGTTGCGTGTGCGGCATGTTCGCCAGCGACGGTCACAATTCGTGACACCATGGGATGGCCCTGCTGCGCACGCCATGCCGCCAGCGCCGTGGCAACGTTGATGCACACAACACCGATCTGTGACGGAGGCGAGCCAGGCGGTAAGCACTGACCCGTCAGGCGTTCAATCAACGGGCGTTCTGCACCGGACGGGTATATCGGCGACAGAGCGCACAGTTCAACGGATTGTTCCATACCCCGGGCTTGCAGTAATGTTGTCAGCACACTTAACGCTTGATCTTTGTCGTTCTCTATTGCCAGTAAACAGCGCTTGCAGTCGCTCATCCGGATCAACGCTTGTATCGCGTCCACAATCTCGGCCGCCTCTGTCATCATCAGAGCCTCGTCGCAGCTGATCACAGGTTCGCACTCAACAGCATTGATCACCAGCGTGGTAATGGCACCGTGGGTTTGCAAGGCGGCGCTGAATTTACCGGCTGTGCCGAATCCGGCGCCACCCAACCCCTGAATACCGCACAGTGCCAGACGCTCTAACGTCAGCTGCTTCTGTGGGGCGTGAACGGGCCTGGGGTATTCGCAAGACTTATCGGTTGCGATCTCAACACAAGGCACAGACAGTCCGGAAGGATGGATGATGGGTCTGGAGGCGATGTCGATGACCCGGCCGCCGACGCTGGCAATAACTCCCTCGGCGAGAGCGTCTCCGCACTGCACCTCATCACCCACTTGAACGTGCGGGTGCAACGCATCGTGATGATAGTTTGTCAGTGGAATGAACACTGTTGAGGGCACTTCCAGGCACCTAATACGATTTCCATTGGGCAGGCCCTGCTTGTTACGCGGCAAGGCCAAGCCGCCGTTCAGTGCTGGAGTGTGCGTGCCAGTGAACCATCGTTGCAGCAGGTTGCTCATGCAGGACGTGGCCAATGCCACCGGTTCAGCGTTACAGGCTCAGGGATGAGTGATATGCAGTCCACCGGGCAGGGTGGCAGGCATAACTCACAGCCAGTGCATTGTGACGCTATAACGGTGTGCATCAATCGGGAGGCACCGACGATGGCATCGACAGGACAAGCCGCGATACACAGTGTGCAGCCAATACAGGTGGCTTCGTCGATCAGCGCGAGCTGGGAGGGTTTGCTTTCGCCGAATTGTGTGTTCAATGGTATGACATCTTTACCCAGGTAGGATGCCAGGTCCCTGATCAGGCTATCACCACCCGGTGGACACTGATTGATCGGAGCGTTGGCCTGCACAATGGCGTTGGCGTAGGGTCGGCACCCTGGATGACCACATTGAGCACATTGCGTTTGAGGTAACAGATTGTTCACTGCTTCGATCAGTTGCTGTTCTGACTTTGGCGCATCATCCGGTGAGTCCTGATTATCAGTGCTGTCAGTATCCGACAGCCAGGCCAGTGCAACACCCGCCGCCGCCACTATGGCTATGAATACCAGTATTGCGAGGGCCGTGCTGATCATCGACCAAGACCACTGAAACCCATAAAGGCCAGTGACATGATGCCAGCGCTCATCAGTGCGACGGCACTGCCTTTGAACGGCGCGGGTACATCGGCCAGTTCCAGGCGTTCACGCAAGGCACAGAACAGCAGTAAAACCAGCGTAAAACCAACGGCAGCCCCGAATCCGTGGAGCATGGCATCGAGCAGACTGTGTTGCTGATTAACGCTGAGCAATGCCACGCCCAGCACGGCGCAGTTGGTTGTTATCAGCGGCAGATAAAGCCCCAGTATTCTGTGTAGCAAGGGGCTTTGTCGCCTGATCATGATTTCAGAGAATTGCACAACCAGAGCAATGATCAGGATGAAGCTGAGTGTTCTGAGGTACTGCAAGTCGAACGGCACCAACAGCCATGCGTTGACGGCGTAACTCAACGCCGCCGACAGCGTCAGTACAAACGTGGTGGCAATGCCCATTCCCAGTGCTGAGTCCAGGCGTTTGGAGACGCCCATGAACGGACACAAACCGAGGAACTGCACCAGCACAAAATTATTGACCAGTACCGTACCGAGCAGTATCAGCGCCGCATCACGCATGGCCGACTGAATGCACGTTTATTTAACACGCATGCCGGGCTCAGCACCTTCGTCCGGAGTGAGAATGAATAAATCTGATCCGCCGGGACCGGCGGCAAGCACCATACCCTCGGATACACCGAAACGCATTTTTCGAGGCGCAAGATTTGCCACCATGACAGTGCTTCTGCCAATGAGGTCTTCAGGTTTATAGGCAGCCTTGATGCCAGCAAATACGTTTCGTGTTTCCAGACCAATCGTTAACGTCAGTTGTACCAGCTTGTCTGCACCTTCAACCGGCTGGGCATCGGAAATGATGGCCACGCGTAAGTCGATCTTGTTGAAGTCATCGATACTGATTTCAGGTTTCAGTGGTTCAAACTGCGTTGAAGCCGTGTCATCGTTGACGGCGGTCGCAGCTTTATCGGTCGCCTTGGTCTCTTCCAGAATTTTTTCGATCTGACTGGTCTCGATTCTGGTCATCATCGGCTTGTAGCGATTGATGGCATGATCTGTCAGCGGCTGCTCAAGCGATGGCAGCGTCAGGGCAGTGTTCAGGAAGCGCTCGGTCTTTGCCGCAAGCTCAGGTAGAACCGGGCTCAAGTAAGTGACGATAACGCGAAAATAATTGAGCCCTACCGTACAAATCAATTGAACCTCATCCTGTTGCGCCTCGTCCTTGATCTTGACCCAGGGTTCCTGATCGTTGATATAGGTATTGGCGTGTTCCGCCAGCAACATGATTTCACGCATGGCTTTGCCATACTCACGCTGTTCGTAGTACTGCATGATGATGTGCTGAGCGCTACTGAATTGTGCGTAATCCTCCAGCAATGCTTCGCTGTAGCTCGTAGCGAGCTGACCCTCGAAGCGCTTGGAGATGAAGCCTGCGCATCGGCTTGCAATGTTCACGACCTTACCCACCAGATCGGCATTGACTCGGGTGACGAAGTCGTCGAAGTTCATGTTCAGATCCACGACGCTGCCTGACAGTTTGGACGCGTAGTAGTAGCGCAGGTATTCGGGTTCCAAGTGCTTCAGCCAGGTCTCTATCGTGATGGATGTGCCACGAGACTTCGACATCTTGAGGTTATCGATAGTCAGAAAGCCGTGACAGAACACGCCGGTGGGCTTTCTGAAACCGGCACCTTCGAGCATGGCAGGCCAGAACAGGCAATGAAAATTGGTGATGTCCTTGCCAATGAAGTGGTAAAGCTCCACATCGGTGCCGGGTGTCCAGCTTTCCTCAAACGATTCGCCGGTGCGCTGACATAGATGCTTGTGGCTGGCCATGTACGCAATGGGGGCATCAAGCCACACGTAAAAGTATTTGCCTGGAGCGTCGGGTATTTCAAAGCCGAAGTAGGGTGCGTTTCTGGAGATATCCCAGTCCTGCAAACCTGCTTCAAGCCACTCTTTGAGCTTGTTGGCAACCTCTGGCTGGAGCGTGCCGCTGGCGGTCCATTCCCTGAGCATGTCGCCGAACTGGCTTAGCGCGAAGAAGTGCTGCTCGGAATCTCGTTGTT
Source organism: uncultured Granulosicoccus sp. (assembly GCA_938016235.1). GTDB lineage: Bacteria > Pseudomonadota > Gammaproteobacteria > Granulosicoccales > Granulosicoccaceae > Granulosicoccus. The sequence goes on from CALLPU010000142.1 coordinate 4,619, forward strand.
CAGGCACTGAACCGGATACCTGAGAGATGGGATCTTTCAAGGCCGTGGCATCGTAGGTGGCGCTGCAGTTCTCACAATTGTCGCCATATTGATCGGCAGTTCCGCAATTCGGGCAGATACCCTTGACGTACCGGTCCGGTAGAAACATGGCTTTTTCACGATCGTAGAGCTGCTTGATAGTGCGCTTGACGATGTAGCCCGCTGCGCTGAGCCGTTTATAAATCAGTTCGGCCAGTTCTCGATTCTCGTCTGAATGTGTGGTGTGAAAATTGTCGGGAGACAACAGAAAACCGGCTATGTCGCGTTCGTGCTCACCCTTGATTCGAGTAATCAGCGCCTCGGGACTGATCCCTTCGGCTTCGGCTTTGAGCATGATTGGTGTGCCGTGGGCGTCATCTGCCCAAACCCACTGACATTGGTTTCCGGCCAATCGCTGGTATCGCACCCAGATATCGGTCTGGATGTATTCCAGCATATGCCCGATGTGCAAGGCACCATTGGCATAGGGGAGGGCGCTGGTTACCAGGATGCGGCGGCTCATCGTAAATTTATCGGTGTCATCGGGTGGCGGGGCATGGGCGGGGTTTCGCACTTCGCGCATGCGTGTATAGTTGCGGGTTGCCCGATAGTTTAACAGTACAGTTCAATCAGTCCATACAAGTCAGGAGTGTTGCAGTCGGATGTCTGAAGTTTCGCGCGAAAAGATCGAGCAGGTGCTCGACACGGTCATGGACCCTCATCTCAATGTGAGCCTGCTGGCTGCCAAAACGGTGCAGGATGTCCGCATAACGGGCAACGGCGCAGAAATAGACCTCTGTATGCCATACCCCTGTGCCCACTGGGCGGATGCCCTGCGCACCCTCGTAGTTGATGCTCTGGCCTCGGGTGCTGATGTTGCCTCACCGGTTGTCAATATTACACACAAGATCATCGCCCACTCGGTTCAGCATGGCGTCAAGCGTCTGGAAAACGTCAAGAACATCATTGCCGTGGCCTCCGGCAAGGGCGGTGTCGGCAAATCCACCACGTCCGTCAATCTGGCGCTGGCATTGGCTTCAGAAGGAGCCACGGTGGGTCTGCTGGATGCGGATATCTACGGCCCGAGCCAGCCTCGCATGATGGGCCTGTCGGGTCAGCCTGAATCCACCGACGGCAAGAGTCTGGAGCCCATGGAAAACTATGGTGTCCAGACGATGTCCATCGGTTTTCTCATTGATGAAGAAACGCCAATGATCTGGCGCGGGCCGATGGTCACACAAGCACTCGAGCAACTCCTGAACGATACCCGCTGGCGTGACCTGGACTATCTGATTATTGATTTGCCGCCGGGTACCGGGGATACACAGCTGACGCTGGCCCAGAAAGTACCGGTCAGTGGCGCTGTCATTGTCACAACACCACAGGACATTGCCTTGCTGGATGCTCGTAAGGGGCTGAAAATGTTCGAAAAAGTAGAAGTCCCCATTCTGGGCATTGTGGAGAACATGTCCACCCATGTGTGCAGTCAGTGCGGCCATGAAGAATCCATTTTTGGCCAGGGTGGCGGGCAGAGCATGGCCACTGAATCCGGCATCGATCTGTTGGGTTCCTTACCCCTGGAAATGGGTATTCGTGAGCATGCCGACAGTGGCAAGCCCACCGTCGTTGCCGAGCCAAATAGTCGCACCGCCGAGGCTTATCGAGAGATTGCGCGTCGTGCTGCGGCGCGGTTGTCTCGCCAGGCAAAGGACTACACCGCCAAGTTTCCCAACATCGTCATCCAGAACACGTGAGCATCAAGTCAGACAAATGGATCAGGCGCATGTCGCAGGCTGAAAACGGCATGATCGAGCCGTTCGAAGCAGGTCAGGTTCGGGTAGACAACGACAACCAGCGAATCGTCTCCTACGGTACGTCCAGCTACGGCTACGATGTGCGTTGCGCTGATGAATTCAAGATTTTCACGAACATCAATCACGCCATCGTTGATCCCAAGGCATTCGATCCGGATAGTTTTGTAGATCTCAAATCCGACACCTGCATCATTCCGCCAAACTCGTTCGCTCTGGCGCGTACTATCGAATACTTTCGTATCCCCAGAAACGTACTGACGGTCTGTCTTGGCAAGAGCACTTACGCGCGCTGCGGCATTATTGTCAACGTGACGCCGCTGGAGCCTGAATGGGAAGGGCACGTCACACTGGAGTTTTCGAATACCACCCCGTTACCGGCAAAAATCTACGCTAATGAAGGTGTGGCCCAAATGTTGTTTTTTGAAAGTGACGAGGTCTGCGAGACTTCCTACGCAGATCGTGGTGGCAAATACCAGGGGCAGCGTGGGGTCACATTGCCGCGCACCTGATTGGCGTTTGCCAGTGGCGTGTTTTTTTGGTTGAATCAGTAGGTACCCGTAACAATGAGCACCGACATGATTGACAGCGATGGCTTTCGAGCGAATGTCGGCATCATACTGAGTAACACGGCGGGCCAGGTCTTCTGGGCACGTCGAATCGGGCAGGATGCCTGGCAGTTTCCACAGGGTGGTATTGATCGATCCGAGTCTCCCGAGGAGGCCATGTATCGGGAACTGCGTGAAGAGACCGGCCTGTCTCCGTGCGATGTAGATGTGCTGGGTTGTACTCGGGAATGGCTCAAGTACCGGTTACCCAAGCGCTATGTACGCCGTAATCAAACCCCGATCTGCATCGGCCAGAAGCAGATCTGGTACATGCTGCGCATGCTGGGGAACGAGGAAGCGGTGGACCTCGCTAACAGCCCGAAACCGGAGTTTGACCACTGGCGCTGGGTGGACTACTGGGAGCCTTCTCGTAAAGTGGTCTTTTTCAAGCGTAAGGTCTACAAGCGGGCGCTCGCCGAGCTGGAGCCGTTACTGCTGGACGAATAGTCTGGCCAGGCGCCTGTTCGGCGTGGTTACAGCCCCACGCTAATGGCAACGGCGGCTGAATTGAAGCGCGCGAAGTTATACACGTCATCAGTGTCAGCACCGCCATCCAGAATGCGCAGTTCAGCGCCAATCTGCCAATGGCGAGTGATGGAGTAGTCCAGCTGGATGCCCAGATCGATAGCGCGCCCGGGCCCCCCGGCCAGTCCATCCAGATCAGCTCCAATCGTCCAGCGTCGATTCAGCTGATGTTTGCCGGCAACGTAAAGTAACGGAACCAGACCCACATCATCGTCTGCACCCACCGTGTTGCCTTGCTCGAGGCGAATCTCGGCATCTCGCACTTTCAGGGTTGCCCCTATTTTCAGCTGAGTGGCATCGTTGCGAATCAGCGAGTAGTGATACCCGACGCGCCAGGAATTGAACCGATAGGTTGCATCGGTGGCATCGCCTGCCGAGAAGTTCTCACCGGCAAAGCGCACTGGCTCGCTGAATGTCACCGCTTTTGTATACGACAATGGCGCCAGCAGCACCCGTACGCCATGACGTTCGTTGATCATCCAGTTGGCCTCCAGCCGGATTGCATCGACAGGGCCTCGCCCCGCCGCTTGCCTGAGTGAAAAACGCGTGCCCTCAGCTGTATTGGGTATCTGCACATCATTCCGCTCTTGCCAGCTGCTGCCGGCCGTGAGCCGCAAGGTCATGTCGTGAGCCGCAGCGCTTGCCTGCGTGGTGACCAGCAGGAGAGCGCTGCCGATCAACCCTGCGATAGACCAGTGAGTACGGTTTGATGCTTTCATATGCGATACGTTGTGATCCGGAATGGGAGGTACGGAACGCACCTGCACTCTGTTACGCTCCAAACGTGTTTTTGGAGTAGATAGACAGCCAGAGCAAGACGAGCCCTGCTCGGCGCGTCAAATCAGCGCACCGTACCGCAGGCTAAGGCGCGGCAATATCAATCAGCACTTCGTTACGTCGAAAAGGCGGTAGCGCCCAGGGCGAGTTGTACCCTGCCCAGCGAGGTTCGGATTGCGGCGCAAGGTTCTGCTCTGCCATCCAGGTGGCGAGAGCTGCTGCCTGATCTAACCTTGCCTCATCAGTGGCGCGCCCGGCGTAGCGAACGGTTGCTACGCGTTTTGACGCAATCTCGGCCAGTGACACCTCTGGATTCAGAGGGCGCGGTGCCGTGTCCAGCGTATAAGACTGGGGTAGAACGAACTGGTACCGCCACACATTGCCTTCCTGCTGATACGTGACAGGCGCGGTCATCGCAATTTTTTCATTGCTGCCTTTTTCATCGGATTGCGAGATCACCGGCGAGGTCATCGCGATCTTCTCCTGCGCCAGGTTATCTCCGGATATGTAGGCAAACAGTTTTCTGAATGCGAGGTTTCCAGGTTTCTGCGCTTTCGCGTCCACTTCAGTTTGTGCAACCACAATCGCTGCGTAGTCCCGGATTTCAAACTGATTGTCTTTCTCTATCAGCTGGTATGGTGCCTCTTCTACCGATTCAATACCAAACACGGAACACCCCGACACGAAAACGGCAAGCGAACTGAACAGCAGTGTCGAGATGATTCTCGATATCCACCGTATTGATCGAATTGATTGATAAGGCATGATCAGTCGCGCACCCTGGATGGAAGTTGAATAGCTTGTCACGATAGGTGTAGCAGATGCACGGTGCTCAATTAAACGGTCGCACAATAACCAGAATCACGATACCCGCCAGAAATACAACAGGCACTTCGTTAAACCACCGATACCACACATGCGAATGTGTATTGCGATCCTCACGGAAAACCCGCACGAGCTTGGCGCAGTACATGTGATAGATGAACAGGCCAAGAACCAGCAGTAACTTGAGTTGCATCCATGCCAGTGTCATCAGCCCCGGCAGCCAGATAACCAACAGTAGGGTGCCGAACACCAGCGTCAGTACCGCACCCATGGTGGTGATGGCCAACAGCTTACGCTCCATCACCTTGAACGTCTCGATCTGCCCCGTGTTACTGGCATCACTCATGGCGTGATAGACAAACACGCGCGGCAGGTAGAAAAGACCGGCAAACCAGGTAACCATGAAGATCACGTGCAGAGATTTAATCCAGAGCATGTCAGCTGATGTCTAAAAGTTGATCAAGTTGTGAACGAAGGTCCTTCAAGTCTATGGCACCGACATATCGCCTGACCAGTTTGCCGTCCTGATCCAGCAGAAAGCTTGTGGGTGTTCCTTTTACGGACTCGAAAGCGTCCACGGCCTCACCGGTAATATCCAGCGCCACAGGAAACGGAAGCTGACGCGCGGTGGCGAGCTCCAGCACTTCGTTAGGGGCATCATAAGGCATGGCCACGGCCACCAATTCAAACCCCCTGGGTGAGTACTCGTGATACATCTCGGCAAGCTCTGGCATCTCTCGCAGGCAAATGACACAGCTGGTGGACCAGAAGTTGATCAGGACAGGCGCCTGGGTTTCCTGCAACGATATCTCATCCCCTGAGAGCGTCTTGAAGCGCAAATTGTTCACCGATTCCGACAGCTCGGTACGGTTGCTGCATGCGGCTAACAGAACTGTGCTGAAAAAACAGGCAAACAGGAGCACCGTTTTAACGCTACAACCGCGTTGATCGGCCCGTTTCCGGAGGCCTGGGTTCAGCAAAAGAGAGGGGTACGACACGTAGATTTTTAAGGTTTGTCGAATTGGGACCTAATCATACCGAGTCACAGCCTGAGGGGTGTGAATCTGGCAGCAATGAGTACCGGCCGACAAAACTTAAGGAATTACGCCAAGTGGCCGACATTTTTGGTGGGCGAAGTTATTCGGAAGAGTTTCACGCTCTAAAGACCCGACGGTTTCGTTCGTAATCAAGCGCTCTGCACAGCTGACGGTGTGCCGAGCAGTAGTTAACTGGAGATTTGTTTCATGAGAAGACTACTCAGCTGTTTAGTGCTGAGCCTTGGCCTACTGGCTGGCACTGCCCACGCAGATGCCGCCAAATTGTACTTCGGCGCGGGTTTTTCCGACGGCAGCGTTGATATAGCAAACGGTAGTGACAAGAGTCTCGGTACGGTGACCGCCACGGTGGGTCTCCAATTGCTTGATTTCATTGGCGTTGAATTTGAGGTGGGCTCTGCATCAGATCAAAGTGGCAGCATCCTGAGCGAGCCGCTGGTGACCTACCAGGCAGTGATGCTGCGGTTGGGGTATCGGTGGGACAGGGCGGGTATCTACCTGCTGGGTGGTCAGGCACGGATGGACATCGATGATCAGTTCAACAACAGCGATGCAGGAAATGCGGTGGGTTTTGGCATCAACCTGTTTGGCAATGAGACGACTGCGCTCAATTTTCATGTACTCGATTTCGACGACGGTGCATTCAGCACTGCAACGATCGGCTTCCAGTACTACTTCGGTGGATTCCGTTAAGAGATTGCCCATGCGTACACGAGACTTGAAGACTATGGATAAGAAGACACTCGGAATCCTGCTGCTGGCAACCACGGTTGCCCTGAGCGCTTGCGGTCAACGCAGCGATGAAACAGCGGTAGACAGTGGTACCGGGCAGCCTCAGTTTAATGCCAATGGTGAGCCAATAACCGGTACTGATAGTGGCACCCCGACTGTGGGAGCCGCGAATCCTGACACCCTGAACTTGAGAGTGGTCAGCAACGTTAACAGCATCAGCACGGGCGGCACTGACGTCGCCAACATCACCGCTCTGGTCACTGACGCAAACAACAACGCAGTGGCTGCGCAGGACGTAACGTTCAGTTCCACCGGTGGCGTGCTGCAGAACAT
>CALLPU010000143.1 GCA_938016235.1 uncultured Granulosicoccus sp.
GAACCCTTGCTTGCATGCCCCAACGATCCTGACGACGTCAAGCCGTTGTCCGAAGTGCAGGGTACGAACATTGATGAAGTGTTTATCGGTTCCTGCATGACTAACATCGGTCACTACCGTGCTGCTGGCAAGCTCATTGAAAAATCGGGAGAGTATGTTGATACCGTGTTGTGGATCGCTCCACCTACACGCATGGATGAGCATCAGTTGAAAGAAGAGGGTTATTACAATATTTTCGGTGCCGCCGGTGCGCGTCTTGAGATACCGGGCTGTTCGCTGTGCATGGGTAATCAGGCTCGGGTCAAACCGGGTGCAACGGTAGTCTCTACGTCTACTCGTAACTTCCCCAATCGATTGGGCAAGGGGGCTTTTGTGTACCTGAGTTCGGCAGAGCTTGCGGCTGTAGCTGCGCTACTCGGAAAACTGCCAACGGTTGAAGAGTACATGCAGTATGTCAAGGATCTCGATGCCATGAGCGACGAGATCTACCGGTATCTCAATTTCAATGAGATCGCTGACTTTCAACAATCAGCGGATGATGCCAAAGTGAAGTTCAAGGACATTCCGGTGTCTATTCAGCTGGCAAGCTAGCCTGAAGCCAGGTGCTGTCCGGGAACAATGATCGTTAGCCGCACGATTTTCAGTTCCCGGGCAGCACGGTAAATTCACGTAGCGGTACGTCGAGCGCATTTTTACCAAGGCCAATGGCTTCTGGCGAGTTCGTGTGCACCCGTCTCAGGTGCGTGCAAGTGCCAGGTCGGCCTGTGACAGGTATTGGCCTCTGCTAAATACCAGCTTGGGTCGCGTGCCACCGCATTGCCGCCATAAGACAACCGATCGCAAACCGCCCAACAGCGCCGCTCTGATGGTTGAAGCAATAGTGTTGTCATTAAGAAAGTCGGGGTCGCCGCTAACCATGATGCGCGGACTCAAATGACTGATGCTGCTGCGATACAAGTTGGCAAAGTTGCTGATCATGGCGGGATCATCGATGTCACCCTCCATGTTCTGGGCCCGACTGATACCGATGCGCAGTTGCTCAACGGTGCTGTCATCATTGAGGATGTTCGTACCTAGCTGTATCAGCGCCAGTGCGTAGCGCGCGATATCCAGATCCCGTGCCTCGTTGTTGCCACCGAGCTGGCTCTTCAGCACTCTCAGCCCCGTGGCGATACTCGCTGTGTTTCCACCGTAGGCATCAATAACCCGGTCTGTACTGAGCGTCAGAATGGAGCGTAGTGTGCCTTGCAGAACCGGCTGTTCACATTCACCGGTGGTTGCGAGTGTTTTGCACAGTTGCACAGACTGGAAAATACCAGCAAGGGCGAGCGTCTGATTTTCTACGGTGGATAGGTTGGTCATGGTGAAGAGTATAGGCCCCAGCAGCGACTTCCAGTGTCACCTGGGTCCTGATTCTGATTTTATCGGCAGATCACTGATAACGGCACCGCCCAAACAGTGTTCGCCGTTATAGAAAACGATAGACTGCCCTGGCGTTGCCGCTCTCACAGCGTCGTCAAACTCTATGTCCAGTGTGGTTTGCGATACCCGTTTTACGGTTACAGGCTGGTCATTCTGACGATATCGCACCTTCGCCGTACACCGAATGTCGCTTGTATCCGTGCAATCGCTGACCCAATGCGCGTCATGCGCCTGCAACTGTGTTCGGAAGAGCGCCGGGTGATCATGACCTTGCCCGACAATCAACCGATTGTCGGGCAGATCCTTGTCGAGAACATACCAGGGCGATTCTGATGCCTGGCTTTGCCCACCAATACCCAGGCCTTGCCGTTGGCCGAGGGTGTAGAACATCAATCCGTTGTGCCGGCCAAGTTTTTCGCCGGCATCCGAAATGATGTCACCGGGTTGCGCTGGCAGGTATTCCGCCAGGAAGGCCGTGAATTTACGTTCGCCTATGAAACAGATACCGGTGCTGTCTTTCTTGCTGTGGACATGGAATCCCGCGTCTTGAGCAAGCTTGCGCACCTGCGGCTTCTCGATATCGCCAATAGGAAACAAGCTGGGGCTGAGTTGATGCTGGTTGAGGGTATACAGGAAATAGCTTTGATCCTTGTTACCGTCCTGTCCTCGCATCAGGGATATGCCGCCATTGTGCTCACGCGTTCTGACATAGTGCCCTGTGGCGATAGCATCTGCGCCTTGTGACCGAGCATGATCCAGAAAGGCCTTGAACTTGATTTCCTTGTTACAGAGGATGTCGGGATTGGGCGTGCGCCCCGCACTGTATTCGCTCAGAAAATGCGCAAATACTCGCTCCCAGTATTCTTCTGCGAAATTGACCGTTGTCAGTTCAATACCGAGCGTCGATGCCACCGAAGCAGCATCTCGGTAGTCTTGTCTGGCGGTGCAGTGTTCATCATCATCTTCCCAGTTCTGCATGAAGATGGCGGATACCTGATAGCCCTGTTTTTGCAGAAGCAGGGCCGCTACTGCTGAATCAACGCCACCAGACATGCCTACGATGACATGCATGGACTGCACGTCGCGCCGGCTGATAGCGGCTTGCTGAGAGTCGGGAACAGACATCATCTACAAGTTGGTGATCAGAGCTTCGCTACGGTGAGTGCTTTTCCGTTTGGAAGGGGGTGGTGTGCTCTGTCGGGAGAAGAAATCGTCGTCCATCATCTCCAGAAACTGTTTGGCTTGAGCCGAGAGAAACTTGCCGCGCCGCACAACCACACCGTAAGACCGGTTGGGAAAATAGTTGTCCATCGGTTTGACAGTCAGGTTTTCGAAACCGCGCAGGCAGATGCTGGTGACGATGCTGATGCCTGTTCCGATCTCGACATAGCGCTTGATGACCTCCCAGCCACCGGCTTCCAGCACGACATTGTACGGCACGCCGTGCTGCTGAAAAACCAGATCTACGACACTCCAGGTACTCAAGTGGCGAGGCGGCAGAATCAAGCCATAGGGGCTGATGTCTTCCAGTGTGATGGTTTCCTTGTCTTCCAGCGGGTGGCCCTTGCACATGATCAGCGCGGGTTTGTAGTCATAGATAGGGTGATACACCATATCGTCGGGCACATCGATCATGGACCCGACCGCAAAGTCGACATCGTCAGCCCGTAGCAGCGCCATGCCATCGTGTCCGGTGACGTTGTGTAGACGCACATCAATCTGAGGGTACTCGTCGGAAAAGGATTTGATGATGTCAGGCAGGATGTAGAGTAACGTGGCTTCACCCGACGCTATGTCGAGGGGCCCGGCATGGACTTCACCCAGGCGCGCTGAAAAACTGTCGGCCAGACGTGAAAACCCGTCAACCAGTGGCTGCGCCATTTCAAGCAGTAGATCACCCGCCGGTGTCAGGCGGATCTTGGGTCCGCAACGCTCGAACAACAAGGTATCCAGATCTTTTTCAAGCGCCTGGATTTGTAGGGAAACGGAAGGCTGGCTGAGCTTGAGTCGCTCGGCTGCTTTGGAAATGCTGCCCGTTTGCGCGGCATGACAGAAAGCCCGCAATTGCCGATGCTGATTGAGATTAGGCGTGTCCGGGCTGGCCATGTCGTATTAGTATTTAGTATGCCAATGCTAAATTGTTTGATTATTATATTGTAAAATTGCCCGTGCAGGCACCGGTTATCCGTATTTGTGCGCGCCTTCCGTCAACCTGTGCTGGCACGACTCTGGCTGTTTCACACAGAAGCTTGGCAATGACGTCAGGACTCTTTCATCCCACACGCAACACGGCGTTTCCCACTGATACATTCAGACACATGCTCGGCCTGATTCGTGACTGGTTGCTGGATCCGGCAGCACTGCTCTTTTTGACGTCTGCAGCTCTGGTGCTCTTCGTCAGCGTCGGTTACGGGCAGCGTGCTCGCCTGCATGAGCCCAGGAAACGATTACCGGCTTCACACAGGCCGATCAAGGCGGGTTTTTTTGCCAACAGGAAGTGGGCGGTAGTGGCTGTTGCCCTCTGGTTGTTATTTTACGCATTCAGCACGGCCCCCGTGGTTGTTAATCCGCTGGTTGTTGCACTGGAACAACCGTATGGATTACACGAAGATTGCTCGCCGGGAAGCCATCTTGTTGTGCTGGGAGGAGGGGTGGATTCTCGCGTTCGCTCCGAGCAGGATTTTTATCGAATGCGGCCCGCCACGTTCGTTCGTGCAACTGAGGCTGCAACGATTGCGCTCGCGGACCCCGGGTTACGGGTGATAGTAGCGGGCGGGGCGTTAAAGCAGGTTCCGGAAGCCGATGTCATCGCGCATTACCTTTTAACGTTGGGGGTCTTGGAATCGCAATTGCTGTTGGAGTCCCGTTCATCGAATACACGGGAAAATGCGCTTAACGTGCTTGGCTTGCTGTCACAGGAAAAGGTGACCGGCCCAATACGACTGGTGACATCAGCACTGCACATGCGCCGGGCACTGGGTACGTTTCAACAGGTATTCAGTGATTCCGGGCTGACCTTCTGCCCGGTGAGTACCGATATCCAGGGATTGTTGAATCCACAGGCGTATGCCTGGATGCCTCAGACAACGTCGCTGGTTAAATTTGATCTATGGTTGCACGAAATCATAGCGCTGACGGTCTACCGATTGCGTGGCTGGATTTGATGAAATCGCGGAAAACTGCAGGCGTCTGGCAACCAGGCTGGCAACTAGTGGTCCGTCCAGTTGATAATGTGGAGTTCAGAGGTTGCCAGCGGCTGCCCTGCAAGGCGCGTTTGCGCAGGCGTATCGGGCATACGTCAAGCGAACG
>CALLPU010000144.1 GCA_938016235.1 uncultured Granulosicoccus sp.
TGAATCTGCGGACTCGCCGCCGATGCATGAACTCGACAATGCGCCGTCTACATCGAAAGGCGCCGTTATTGAAATCAAGAACGGTGCAAAGTCCGGTCAGATTCTGCCTATTGATAAACCGGTAACCACGCTCGGCAGACCGGGCATTCAGATTGCGGCAATCATGCGCAAGCCCGATGGGTACTTCCTGATGCATATCGAAAGTGACGACAGTGTTGATCGTCCCACGCTCAATCAGGATGCCATTGGTGACGAACCGGTATTGCTGCACAGTGGCGATGAGCTGAATGTCGCAGGTATTGATGTGGAGTTCATGCTCTCCTGAGTAGCAGCTGCAAGCCCATTCAGCTTGCTGGAAACAGCCCACTGGAGAGATAGCGATCACCACGGTCGCAAACAATCGTCACGACTACGGCGTTGTGCAGGGTTGGCAGTAGCCTCAGTGCTGCCACCAATGCACCACCTGAAGAAACGCCCGACAAAACCCCTTCTTCGCATGCCAGGCGCCGTGCCATGTCTTCGGCCTCTGTCTGGCTGACGTCAAGAATGGTGTCAACACGCGCGGGTTCGTAAATTTTAGGCAGATAGGCTTCCGGCCAGCGCCGTATACCCGGAATGCTGGAGCCGTCTTCAGGCTGCACGCCGATGATCTGGATATCGGGGTTTTTCTCTTTCAAATAGCGCGACACGCCCATGATTGTGCCCGTTGTCCCCATTGAACTGACGAAGTGGGTGATGCGACCTTGCGTTGCTTCCCAAACTTCCGGGCCTGTCGTGGCGTAGTGAGCTCCCCAGTTATCCGGGTTCGCGAATTGATCCAGTACCACGCCCTCGCCTCTGGCAGCCATGGCTGCCGCTTCATCCCTGGCATGCTCCATACCCTGCTCTTCAGTAACCAGAACAAGCTCCGCCCCGTAGGCGGTCATTAACGATTTGCGTTCATCGGTCATGTTGTCTGGCATGAGAAGCTTCAGCTTGTAGCCCATGGTGGCCGCGACCATCGCCAGAGCAATACCGGTGTTGCCACTGGTTGCTTCCAACAACGTATCGCCAGGCTTGATGGTGCCGCGGGCTTCAGCCTGCCGAATCATGTTGGCCGCCGGTCGGTCTTTTACCGAACCCGCCGGGTTATCACCTTCCAGTTTGCCGAATACCCGGTTGCCTTGATCGTTACGCGCAATTCGGTTGATCGGCACTAGTCGAGTATGGCCGACCTGCTCAACCAGTGATGGCAGGGACAGATCAGATTCAGTTGCGTTCATGAGGGGTTCTCTACTGACTTGAGTGCCGCACACAGGGTGCGTTGTTGTTCGTTTAACGACAGCGTATCGCACGCCAGACGCGTAACATTGCTCATGCCACGCAACCAGGTCAACTGACGTTTGGCCAATTGGCGGGTTGCTGCCACGGCTTTGTCTACCCACCGTGTATCCGTTGTTGAAGATGCGGACGGTTGCTCTGGTAACAAGTGCTCCCAGGCCTGCCGATAGCCCACGCTGCGAATCGCAGGCAGATCAGCGTGGATGCCTGGCGTAGCCTGCAGACGTTCTACCTCCTGCAAAAAACCGTCAGCCAGCATCTGTTGAAAACGACGCTCAATGCGCTCGTGCAACCAGGCCCTGTCATCGGGCACCAGCGCAAACTTGACAGGCGGGCACGCCAGCTGTGACTGGGTATTCTTTTGCAATTCACTCATCGGAATGCCCGTTAGCCTGAACACCTCCAGCGCTCGCTGTATGCGTTGCGGATCATTGGGGTGAATGCGCGTGCCCGATGCACAATCCACTTTCATCAGCGCCGCATGCATTGCGGGCCAGCCTTTATCTGATGCTTCTGCTGCCAGTTGTGCGCGCACGTTCTCATCCGCATCCGGCATATCGGCAAGGCCTTCTTCCAGCGCCTTGAAATACAACATGGTGCCGCCTACCAGCAGAGCACGCTTGCCACGCGATTGAATGTCCTGAATTGCCTCTACCGCATCATCACAAAAGCGAGCGGTGGAATACGGCTCCCAGGGGTCACACACATCAATCAGATGATGCGGCACTTGCGCAGTTTCCAGAGCAGAAGGCTTTGCGGTTCCTACATCCAGCCCACGATACACCAGCGCAGAGTCAACACTGATTATCTCGGCGTTGAGTGTTTGCGCCACTGCCATCGACAAGGCCGTCTTGCCCGTCGCGGTTGCCCCCATCAGAAACACGACGGGCTTCTTACTCTCATCGGTCATGGGCTGATTAGCGTCCTCGCAAAAACAGCTTGTCCAGATCCTGCATGGCCAGCGCCGTCCAGGTAGGCCTGCCATGATTGCACTGGCCGCTGTTGGGCGTGGATTCTATCTGGCGCAACAGTGCGTTCATCTCTGTGATGCTCAGCGCCCGGTTCGCTCTGACCGAACCGTGACACGCCATCGAAGACAACACCTCATCGACAGCCGCTCGAAGGCGTTCTGTATTGCCGTGACTCATTAAGTCCGACAGGACATCACGCAGTAATGCGCTGACATCGCAGCCGCCGAGGATGGCAGGCACTTCGCGTATACACAATTGTTCCGGAGCCAGTCGATCCACGGTCAAACCCAGCGACTGAAGCCAATCACGTTCCTCTTCACAGCGATCTGCCTCAGCACTGCTCACATCCAAAGTTACCGGCACGAGTAAAGCCTGGGTATTCAACCGTCCTTCGGAGTAGGCGCTTTTCAGCCGCTCATAAGTGATGCGTTCATGTGCGGCATGCGCATCCACAATAATCAGACCGTCACGATTCTCAGCCAACACATAGACACCCAGCAAGTGAGCACGGGCATACCCCAGTGGTGGGATCGTGGCATCCGGTGTATAGGTTGCATCGCGTGTATAGGGGCTTATCGGTTCGGGCGCGCCAGGGCTGGCTCCCAAACGCCGCATGGAGGCCATCTGTTCCTGCACTTGCAATGGCATGGGTCGTTGATACGGCGTTGTGACTGGTCGTGCCGTATCTGCCGTTGGTTCATAGGCCGCATCGCTACCTTGATTCAGACTGTGCTCAGGTGAAATAGCGGCCAGAAATTCCTGAATGGAACGCCGGACAAAACCGTGCACCAGCTGACTATCCCGAAATCTCACTTCCTGCTTGCCAGGGTGTACGTTTACATCCACGGCCGCCGGATCGATTTGCAGGAACAAGACAAACGCCGGATGCCTCTGGTGATAAATCAGATCGCTGTAAGCTTGCTTGACCGCATGCGAAATAACCTTGTCCCGAACCATGCGCCCGTTGACGTAGAAATACTGCATGTCGGCCTGGGAGCGTGAAAACGTGGGGTCAGCCACCCAGCCACTTAATACAAGCCCCACACCTTCCAGACTCACCGCATGCGCCGCCTCACCGAAACCCTTGCCCAGAATACGAGCCACACGCACGCCTTGCGCTTGCTGGTCTTCGGCGTGTTTGCATTCGAACACGCTCTTGCCATTGTGAGACAGGACAAAGGCGCAATCCGGACGCGCCATCGCCAGCGTTTTCACAATACTTTCGCAACGCGCAAACTCGGTGCGTGGTGTGCGCAGGAATTTACGTCGCGCCGGCACGTTGTAAAACAGACTGCCTACATCCACCGTTGTACCCACCGGGTGGGGTGCCGGGGTTTGTTCAACCCGACCATCCGACAAGTAACTGATGCGCGATCCGTGCTCAGCATCTGCCGTACGCGATGTAAGCGATAACCGCGACACAGACGCAATGCTGGGTAGTGCTTCACCACGAAAACCCAGACTCTCCACATTCTGCAAATCATCCATCGACTGGATCTTGCTCGTGGCATGCCGACTCAATGCCAGCGGCATATCCGCAGGTGCAATGCCGCAGCCATTGTCCCGGATGCGGATTCGATCAAGCCCACCTTGCTCCAGATCAATCCAGATCTTGCTGGCGCCAGCATCCAGAGAATTTTCCAGCAACTCTTTGGCGATTGAGGCGGGTCTTTCAACCACCTCACCAGCAGCAATCTGGTTGATCAGGTGGTCAGGTAGCTGTTTGATCGTGGGCATGCCCTATTATGCGCCGGATCAACGACAACTGCAGCGAGTGCCTTACTCAGCTGTGCCTGCGTTTCTGCGCCGCTCCGCAGCCAGATGGGTGCCTTCGGGTGCTCGTCTGACCAGGTATCGTGCAACCCCCCGTTCTATGGCTTCGGCCAGGGTCTGCTGGTAGCGAGCGCTGTTGAGCTTTTTCTCTTCCTGGCGGTTGGATATGAAGGCTGTTTCCACCAGTACCGAGGGAATATCCGGAGCCTTCAGTACCGCAAACGAGGCCTGTTCAACCGATCGCTTGTGAACATCACCGATCTGTTTTAACTCGCTGAGAATATCCGCTCCGGCTTCCATGCTGCGCTCCAGCGTGGAGCTCTGCGCCAGGTTCAACAGGGTCTGCCGCAGGATGTCATCCATCCCATCCAGAGCCACATCACCGTACAGCGCAGCGGACTGATTCTCACTTTTCGCCAGCCAGGCGGCGGCCTCGGAGGTAGCGCCGTCCACCGACAGCGTATATACCGAACTTCCCTTCGCATCGTTACGGTTGATGGCGTCCGCGTGGATGGATACAAACAGATCTGCACCGGCCCGGCGCGCAATTTCCATTCTCATGCGCAAATCGACGAACACATCGGTGTTCCGAATGAGCACCGGCTTTATACCGGGTCGAGCTTCTAGCAGTGCGTTGAGCCGCTTCGCAACCGCCAGCGTAATGTCTTTTTCAAGCGTCTTGCGTTGACCGACAGCACCGGGATCTTTACCACCGTGCCCGGCGTCGATAGCCACGATGGCATCACGCAGCGGCATTTGCACCTGCGGACGGGCCGAGGGGGCAGCGATCGCAGGATTCCCCCTGACACCCAGGTCAATCACCAGCCGTTGACCGCCTTGTCTGGGCACAATGTTGTAACTGGGTGACACGGCTCGGCGCAGATCCAGTACAACACGCAAATAGGCATCATCGTGTTGCGCATAACGAATGCCCTTCACCACGCCTTGTGAAAACTGCTCCGAAGGCAATTGCGTATCCAGCTGCGTTCGCGGCAGATCGATGACCAGTCGGTGCGGATCAGCCAGAGAAAAAAGTTCAGGCGACACGGCCGTGCTGTTCAGATCAAAATGCAGCATCACATTGTCCTGCTGCACCATGTTAAACCCGTACAAGGTGGACTGCGCCGATGCCATGCCAGCGAAACACAGCAGCACAAACACCATCACAACCCGGAAACCCGTGAGCTTCAAAGACCTCAACCTGCTACTCCTGAGCCGACGTTAGCGGTTAACCAGGTGGCCTCCAGAAGCACCACCCGCCCCACGAAGCTGTTCTGACGCTCCGCAGATGTAAGCATAGAAGACGCGATGGGAATTTCCAGTCGGGAACAGCTGACGATATACTGAAGGGCACCGAACACTGGCATCCACAATGATACACCCGCTACTCACACCTGCCCATATCGAGAGTTACGCACGCGACGGCGTGGTGCTGGTGCGTGGCCTGTTCAAGGATTGGGTGGATGAAATTTGTGAAGGTATCGAGCACAACCTGAAAAACCCCGGACCCTATGCCGCTGAAAATCTGCAGGCGCATGAACAGGGCCGATTTTTTGATGACTATTGCAACTGGTCACGCATTGACGCTTTTGAGAGGGCTATCCGCTCGTCGCCCGTCGCCGCCGTTGCTGCACAACTCATGCAATCAAGACAGGTGCAGCTTTTTCACGAGCATGTCCTCATCAAAGAGCCGGGCACATCCAAGGCCACGCCCTGGCACCAGGACAGTCCCTACTATTTTATCGAGGGACAGCAGACCATTTCCTTCTGGTCTCCCATGGATGCTGTCACCGATGCCAGCTTGCGCTGCGTTGCAGGCTCACACCGCTGGGAGAAGCCCGTATTGCCCACGAAATGGCTCAAGGAGGATAATTTCTATGCTGATACAGATCGCTATATACAGGTGCCCGATCCCGACGCGGAAAAAATGGACATACGTGAATGGCACCTGCAACCCGGGGACGCTGTTGCTTTTCATTTCGCCACACTGCATGGCGCTCGTGGCAATCAGTCGAACCAAAGAAGACGCGCGTTCTCAGTACGCCTGATCGGAGACGATGCGCGCTATGTGGAAAGGCCCGGCCCCACTTCACCACCATTTCCCGGTCATGACATGCAAGCTGGCGACCGATTACGGGAGGACTGGTTTCCGTTACTCAAGGCATGAAACGGGGTCAGGCAATTGGTTGCCGGTAGCAAAATCTGAAACCGGTAGGGTGCAGATTTTCAAATTCCATCTTTCCGTTTAATCGCGATGCGATTTCGTGGCAGATAGCCAGGCCGAGCCCTGCGCCGTCCCCACTGACTTGCCCGCTGGGTCGATAGAAAGGCTGATGCAGTTTTCCCAGATGCTCTTCACTAACACCGGGACCATTGTCCGTAACGCAGAAAACAGCCTGCTGTTTTTCCTGGAAAACGCTGATTTCGACCTGGCCGTTGTCTGGTGCGAACTTGATGGCATTCGACAACGCATTGCGAATCAGATGTTGTAACTGCTCGTTGATGTCAAAAGTGTGCACCGACTCCATACGATCAGCGCTGAGTTCAACGCCTTTGTCCTCAGCCAGCAAGTAAACCTGTGCTACCTGCGCCCTGACCAGACCATCCAGCGAAACCGATTCTGGTTCTTGCTCAACAATGGATTGTGCTCGCGCAAGGTCCAGCAACTGGTTAACCAAACGCTGTAACCGGGAAACGCTCATGGATAGCTTGGCCTGACGTTCTGATCTTATTGCTTCACTGCTCGCGGATTGAACGTTTTCAACTTCCAGCGACAATGCAGTAATGGGTGTGCGAAGCTCGTGTGCTGCGTCTGCAATGAAGCGACGTTGCCTCACGGTGTAAGCCTGGTTTTTCTCTAACAGGGACTCAATGGCTGTGACAAACGGCACCACTTCGAGTGGGATATCCTTCTTATCATCCAGCTTGAGCGTGAGGGAATCACTTCTGCCCACTTGCGTGGTGAGCGAATGCAATGGTTTGAAGCCATGCCTGACCAGAAAGGTAACCAGCAACGGCACCATCAGGAACAGGAGCAACAAGGGAATAGCCGTATTGACGGCACTCCGGAAAGCCAGTTCCGCGCTGACACTGAGCTGCTGCGCTACAGCATATCGCGCACCTGTATCATTTGCCCTTGTGACATAGGTTCGCCAAAAGTCATCCTTTCTCCGGATTGTGTGAAATCCAGACTTGAGTTTCTCGGACAGAGAGATCTCATTGTGCTTCGCCCCACCTACCGCCCAGACTC
This sequence comes from uncultured Granulosicoccus sp., assembly GCA_938016235.1. GTDB lineage: Bacteria > Pseudomonadota > Gammaproteobacteria > Granulosicoccales > Granulosicoccaceae > Granulosicoccus. The sequence goes on from CALLPU010000144.1 coordinate 7,315, forward strand.
TGACAGCACCTTCTTCCAGGTGATGTTTGCCTTTGGATTCAGGATCGGGTTGTGCCAGTACCTGATTCGACTCCACCAGCCGCGCAACCGACAACAACATTTCATCCTGCACATCACTGGCCTCCAGATAGGCACTGATGGCTGCTGCCAGCGTTGCCAAAACCAGCACAGCAAGCAGTGTTGCCATGAGTGCCCGCTTGAGACGACGGCTTAACGGTGGATTTTCAGATTCACCGACACTCACGTTTCAGGAACCATCCATCCCAGACCGCGAACATTCCGGATAGCTTGCTTACTGGTTTTCTTGCGCAATCCATGGATGAGAAACTCTATAGCGTTACTGTTGACCTCGTCCTCCCATCCATACACTTTTTCTTCCAGCTCTTCACGGGAATAGATTCGGCCCGGTGAAGATAACAGAGCCTGCAACAGGCGATACTCTCTGGCTGTTAGATCAAGCTCTGATTCCTTGTATGTCACTTTTTTATTCGAAGGATCAAGCATGAGATCGCCCCCGGCCATGAACGGTTGCGATCTGCCCGAGTGTCGGCGTGCAACCGCCCTCACTCTAGCCAACAGTTCATTGATCAGAAAGGGTTTTACCAGGTAATCATCTGCGCCCATGTCCAACCCTTGAATCCGATCATCAACACCGTCTCTGGCTGTGATCATGATAACGGGAATGGTGCTTCCATTTTGCCTCAACTGCTTGAGTACGCTGAAGCCATCCCGCTTGGGAAGCCCGATGTCCAGCAGCATTAACTCGAAAGCACCCGCATCCACGCTTGCCAGAGCAGCACTACCATCAGTAACCCAGTCGGCCGCCATGCCAGCGTCATCCAGAGCGCTGGCTATGGCTGAGCCAATTTGGGCATCATCTTCAACAAGCAGGATACGCATGGGTCTGATGATACGGACTAAACGGCCTTCTGCACATCCCCGTCGCAGGCGACAACGGGATCTTCTTCCTGCTCAAGCTTTTTCTTCACGGCCCAGGCCAGTATTGCAAGCAAGGGAAGCAAAGCCAGCGATAGCAGGAACAGAACGCTACTGGCAAACAAGACGGCCAGCCCAACGGCCACAGTGGCGACAGCTGCCAGAGGGCGCAGAACCCAGCGTCCAAATCGATCATTGGAACTGTACTGGAATGCGTTCAAGAACTCACGCTTGCCAATGACTTCGCCGTCAATAGAGACTGTATTTGTTGTATTAATCATGTTTTTTAACTCCTGAAATTGTTGTTGGACTACCTGATGAAATAGTCAGCCTCTCAGCTGATGGGAGTAGTGTATGGATCGAAAATTAGGAGAAACTTAGCGCCGCGCTTAAGGAGCCAGTAGTCTCAGCTGGCCCATGAATTTGTCACTCGCACCCAACGCTGTTACCGTGCAACTTCGGTAAATCAAGAGTTGCGACATGGCCTCACACATCTACAACAGCCCGATGCCTGCGGTTGATATTCCAGATATCCCTATCACCGAGTTTGTCATGCGTCAGGTGTCGTCGCTACCGGATCGGGCTGCCATCATTGATGGTCCGACAGGAGATGCCTTGACGTTTGCCGAACTGCACAGGCGCACTCGACAGTTTGCGGGTGGCTTGCAGTCCGAAGGTTTCGGCCCCGGTAGTGTCATGGCCCTGATTGCTCCCAACTCCCCTGACTATGCAGTCGCGTTCCACGCCGTTGCATTGTGCGCGGGTACGGTGACCACGGTAAACCCTGCCTATGGTACAGAGGAGATCAGACAGCAGATAATTGATTCAGGCGCCACTCTGGTGATGTGCGCCAATGACTGCCTCGATACCGTCGTAGAGGCCATGCTCGATACTCCGGAGCAAAAACGCATCACGATGCAGCCCCATAGCCAGCATCGTTGCATTGATGATGTACTCGGCGATGAGATTGATCAGATTCCGGTGGATACACACCATCATCCAGTAGTCATGCCCTTTTCCTCAGGCACAACCGGTTTACCGAAAGGCGTGATGCTCAGCCATCACAATCTGGTGGCCAATCTGGTACAGGTCAATGCGGCCCTCGATTACCAGCCGGGAGAATCTGCGCTGGCGGTGCTGCCGTTCTTTCATATCTACGGAATGCAGGTGCTGATGGGCAGCTTGCTGGCCGAAGGCGTCACTATCATCACGGTACCCCGGTTCGATATGGAGCAGGTCCTCTCGCTGATACAAGAACATCGGATCACGCAGTTTTTTGCGGTTCCTCCTATCGTGCTTGGGCTGGCCAAAACACCCTTGCTGGAAAAATACGACGTCAGCAGCTTGCGTAAAATATTCTCAGGCGCAGCTCCATTGGGTGCTGAACTGGCAGAAGAAGCTGCGAAGCGCGTGGGTTGTGCTGTCGTTCAGGGTTACGGTATGACTGAGATTAGCCCAGTCAGCCATATCACACCGGGTTTTGACTCTCGACCAGGTAGCAGCGGCGTAACGGTAGCCAATACCTTGTCCAGGATCGTCGATTCAGAAGGCCATGATCTGGGCGTTGATGAAGAAGGCGAGTTACTGGTCAAAGGACCGCAAGTCATGATGGGTTATTTGAACAACCCTGGCGCAACGGCCGACACGATAGACGAGGATGGCTGGCTACACACCGGCGATCTGGCTCGTATCGATTCTGAAGGCTACATGTATATCGTGGATCGGGTAAAGGAGCTGATCAAGTACAAGGGGTTTCAAGTCGCCCCAGCGGAACTGGAAGCTCTGATCGTGACACATCCGGCGGTAGCCGATGTCGCTGTGGTTGGTATGCCCGATAACGAGGCAGGCGAGTTACCCAAGGCTTTCGTTTCACTCAAAGGTGACGCCTCAGCCGTTGCACCCTCCGCGCAGGATATTCGAGACTTTGTGGCCCAGCACGTAGCCAGCTACAAACAGATTCACGACGTGGAGTTCATCGACAGCATACCCAAATCTGCCAGTGGAAAAATTCTCAGGCGTTTTCTGCGGGATCGCTGAAGCTGACCTGCCTGGTGTCGCCTTCACCGTAACTGATCGTCACATGCAAGGCTGCCTCGGGCAACCGATCCGCGCCCTGCTCCGGCCATTCGATGAAGACAACATCGTGATTGCTTAACACATCATCAAAGCCCAGGTATTCGAGCTCATCCGGATCAGTCAGGCGATACAAATCAAGATGGGCCAGTTGCAATCCAGAGTATTCGTGGTTTGTCTCCGGCACAGAATAGGTTTCAATCAATGTATAGGTTGGGCTTTTCACTCGCCCGCGGTAGCCAAAGCCATGGATCGTTGATCGAACGAGCACACTCTTTCCCGCTCCAAGTTCCCCGGACAGTGTAACCAATGATCCGCGCGGCAGCAGTTTGCTCAATTCGCTACCCAGCTGCTGCATGGCAGCTTCATCAGTAATCGTGATGGGGCTGCGCTGTAGGAGTGACTGAATGGCAGTGTCTGGCGATGTCATGAGGAAAGTGTTTTCAGGCCACCAATGAACATGTCAGCGGTGAGGGTTCCATACTCTGATCGTGACATACCCTTACCCGGACGATACCACTGATAGAACCCGTTCAATTGCCCGAATAGTGACAGGGTAATTGGCATCAGACGCTTTGCATCTCCCTGCTCCAGATCAGGCCGTATACTGAGAACCGTCTGCGAGAAACACTGAACAATGTCTCGTTGCAGCCGGATTAACTTGCGCTGCTGCGGCGCAGCCAGCGCCCCCATGGCTTCTTGTTGTAATCGATGCTCGTGATCAGCGCCACGATAGCTGGTCAGCAATGCCTGTATCAACTCGCGCAGACGTTGCTCTGGACCGTGATCCGAAGCGTCTGCCGCTTCTACCGCCGCCAGAATCTGATTCAAATGGCTGTGAAGAATATCGAAAAGCAAGGTCTCTTTGCTGTCGTAGTAGTGATAGATCAACGCCTTGGAAACTCCCGCACTGATCGCGACCTGACTCATGGTAGCGCGCTCATAACCGTTTTCCGCGAACACAACAGCAGCCTGCTTGAGAATGCCCAGCCGCTTCTGCTCATGATCCAGGGCTTTGCTGCGTGGCAAACTCTAAGCCTCTTGATGACGGTTATCTACGATTCTCACGGCCTTGCCCTGTGATCTGGCAACGCTACCCGACGCGCCAACCACCACTTGAGACGACACACCCACTGTTGATTTGATCAGACCCTCCAATTGCTGAGCAGCCTGTTGATCATCAGCACCGTGCGTGCTCTCCACATGCACAATCATGTGATCCATCGGCCCTTGTTTAACCAGCTCTATCTGGAAGTGCGTGGCCAGCGATTCAACTCGCAACACCTGCTCTTCGATCTGCGTGGGAAAAACATTGACGCCGCGCACAATCATCATGTCATCACTGCGCCCCGTCACTTTTTCCATCCGCCTGAGGCTCCGTGCCGTACCGGGCAGCAGCCGGGTCAGATCTCTCGTGCGATAACGTATGATCGGAAACGCTTCTTTCGTCAGTGAGGTAAAAACCAACTCTCCCTGCTCTCCGTCTGGCAATACCTTGCCGGTGATCGGATCAATCACCTCCGGGTAGAAATGATCTTCCCAGATATGCAACCCGTCTTTGGTTTCCACACACTCATTAGCAACGCCGGGCCCCATGACCTCCGACAAGCCATAGATATCGACGGCATGCATGTCAAACGCCTGTTCGATCTCTTCTCGCATTGCATTGGTCCAGGGCTCTGCGCCAAAAATGCCCACTTTTAAGGGGCTTTGCCGTGGATCTCTTCCCTGCCGTTGATACTCATCAAGAATGGACAGCATGTATGACGGCGTCACGGTTATGCCGGCAGCCTGGAAGTCCTCAATCAATTTGACTTGACGTTCAGTCATGCCGCCAGAGACCGGCACAACCGTCAAACCCATTTTTTCAGCGCCCCCATGAATACCGAGGCCGCCAGTGAATAAACCATACCCGTAGGCGTTGTGCAACAGGTCACCCTTGCGCATGCCTGATGCGCGCAAACTGCGGGCAACCACCGCAGCCCAGTTATCGATATCCTGCTGGGTGTATCCCACAACCGTAGGTTGACCCGTTGTGCCTGAAGAGGCATGTATTCGAACGACATCTTCGCGTGGAACAGCGAACATGCCAAACGGATAACTGTCGCGCAGGTGCTGTTTTTCGGTCAGTGGGAATGCAGCCAGATCGTCCAGCGTCTTGACATCGTCGGGATGTACGCCCTTGGCGTCAAAGCTGCGCTTGTAGTGATCCACGTTCTGATACGCATGCAACAACGACCACTTCAATCGCTTCAGTTGTAACGCTGCTATTTCATCGCGAGAAGCCAGCTCAATGGCGTCCAGCTCTTCGGGTCTGGGGGATAAATCCAACATGTGTGTGTCTCTCTAGCCTGAATGATTCAGGCGGCTTCCATTAACAAGGCAATACCCTGGCCCACGCCAATGCACATGGTACACAGTGCACGCTTTGCCCCTGATCTGTGTAGTTCAGTAGCGGCACTTAATGCAATTCTGGCCCCAGACATACCCAACGGATGCCCCAGGGCAATGGCGCCACCATTGGGATTGACATGCGCCGCATCATCAGCGAGCCCCAGCTGCTGCAGAACAGCGATGGATTGACTGGCAAACGCCTCGTTCAACTCGATGATGTCGATGTCGCCAACAGACAGTTTCTGGCGATCAAGTAGTTTAAGGGTGGCCGGCGCCGGACCGATGCCCATGATACGCGGTGGGACTCCGGCAACCGCGCTACCGATGATGCGTGCCTTGGGTGTGAGCCCGTATTTCACCACCGCTTTTTCTGAAGCGATAATCATGGCAGCGGCGCCATCGTTCATTCCCGATGTATTGCCAGCAGTCACCGACCCTCCCGTGCGAAACGGCGCTGGCAAAGCAGCCAGTTTTTCGATCGTGGTGCTTCGTGGATGTTCGTCGGCAGTGACAACGACAGCATCTCCTTTTTTCTGCGGCACGGATACCGATACTATCTCTGATGCCATGCGACCGCTGGCAATTGCCGCTGCAGCTCGCTGTTGGCTACGCAAGGCATACTGATCCTGCCTTTCGCGCGTTATCTGGAAGTCTTCGGCCAGGTTTTCAGCCGTCTCGGGCATGGAGTCTGTGCCGTACTGTGAGTGCATCGCCGGATTGACAAAACGCCAACCCAAGGTCGTGTCGAACAGTTCGGCCCTGCGTGAAAATGCCGCATCCGGCTTGGGCATGACCATCGGTGCGCGGCTCA
>CALLPU010000145.1 GCA_938016235.1 uncultured Granulosicoccus sp.
CCGGCGCGAATGAAACGGCGTTGACAGTACATCACTCCGAAATGCTGCGTGAACTCTATATCAAGGTGAGCCTGTCGTGGAATGAGCTATTCAAAGTATTAAACAGTAGTAACAATGCCGAGATAGTCGGACAGGCGGAGATCATGAATCTCTGGTACATACAGAATCTCAGGAGTATCGGCGAGGAAATTTCTGCGTCAGTCGCCTTGGACTCAATCTCTCTCAACGCCGTCCGTGCATGGGCAGAATCAGCACGGGAATTCACCGAATTGGTGAATGACATACGCATTAGAACCAACATGATAACCGCAGACTTGATTCATGCTGTAGAGCATCGAACCTTCTTTGATCTTGCGCGAGTGTCGTTTCTGGTGTTGGCGAGTCTTTTTATGACGCTTGCTACAGCCTTTCTCTTTCACCGTGTTGACAAGCAAGCCCATAAAGATGAATTAACAGGGCTTGATAATCGGCGCATGTTCTCTATCAAACTCGAAAAATCACTCAACAGGGGTAATTCCAGAGCGGGAATTCTGATGATCGACCTGGATCGTTTCAAGCACATCAACGATACCATGGGACACGCTGCAGGCGATCAGCTACTGATTGAAGCTTCTCGGCGCATTTCGGGCGTTGCCGCCGATTGTCGCTCTATTGCACGTCTTGGTGGCGATGAGTTTGCTTTACTGGTTGATGGCTCAGCTTTGAAAAATATAGAAAGCCTGGCCAATAGCGTAAGACAGCATTTTGTCGATACTTTCCATATTAATGGTGCATCCTTGAACATTGGTTCAAGCATCGGCATTGCATTTTATCCAAAGGATGCTGCGACCTCTGATTCACTACTCCAGGCAGCCGATCTAGCCATGTATTGTGCAAAAAACTCAGGCACCAATAAAATCAAATTCTACGACAGGGAGATCGACAATTCCATGGCACTGACTGCCAGGACGGTCACTGAACTCCAGTCGGCGATAGAAAACAACGAATTCGAATTGTTTTATCAACCTCAGTTCAATCTCACAGAAGTAAAGGTGTTGTCGGCGGAGGCTTTGATAAGATGGAATCATCCCGAACGAGGGTTGCTGACACCAGATAATTTCATTCAAACTGCTGAAAGCAACGGCCTGATGCCTTCCATTGGGAACTGGGTTATCGAGGAGGCCTGCAGGCAGGCGGCCGAGTGGCTTTACAACATGAACATGCCGCTTCGCGTTGCAGTTAACATCTCGGCAGATCATTTCTTTCAACCTGATTTTGTACAAAACATCATAGAGAGTCTTGATCGGCACAAGCTTCCACCACAGTTTATCGAGCTAGAGGTGACAGAAAGTGTGGCAATGAATGATATTCAGCATGTTGTGCAATCTCTGCAGCAACTCAGGGATCTCTCCATTCATGTTGCGCTGGACGACTTTGGCACTGGTTATTCGTCGTTGAGCTATTTGCAAGAACTCCCTCTTGACACCCTGAAAATAGACAAATCCTTTATTCAAAACATGCTGCTGGGCAACTCATCAAAGGAATCAATCACCAAGACCATTGTGAACCTTGGCAAGACACTGAATCTGGAGACCGTGGCTGAAGGCGTTGAAACTGCTGATCAGCTCAGCGCGGTCTCTGACATGAGAATTTCTGTTGTGCAGGGTTACTACTATTCCAAACCCGTTTCAGCTCATGAGATTGCAGACGTTGTCTCGCAACTCAACAATACAGATCAATATCGCAAGATCGCCTGAACGACGGATTGTCATGCTTCTGTTGCTCCGCTGTATTCCAGCTCGGACAGCTTCGACGGAAACCTATTGAAATTTCCAGCCTTGAAGACCGATTAGAAGGCGAGCTCAATCACATCGGTTTTGCCAATGGCATTACACTTCCAATGCTCGCCTTAGTCAATGCATCCTTTCTGATCAAGCCACCGGATCAACCGTCGATTACGTTGTCAGGCTGGTTGTGACTAGCTGTTTATTCAGTCGACGGCGTCGGGGCCACAGTGACCCGGTTTGATGCGGTGGAATGGATAACCAGCTCACTCTTTGAACGGCTCAGATTCGGCCATCTGAGCCAGAGGCACAGTCCCTTTCCATGAAAATTACTGTCAACAAGGCATTGACCTTGGCGCTGTTAACCGGGATTGCCGTACCTGCCCCATTCATTGCTGCTGACACGGATACGGAGCTTCCCACAAGGGCACCTGTACTGAACCTGGATACTCTCTCGTATGATGGATTGACGGAACTGAGAGTGACTGGCCATCCACACACTCAGCACGTCACGACACTACGCCCCCCTGAGATCGGTGCAGCGCATACGCTCAGTCTGACGCTCGATATTCCGCTGACCGATAACGTTTCTGGTGCATCAAGCGGTCCCTGGCTGACCGATAACGGGATCTCTGCCAATGCGCAACAGCTGATCCGCGCCATTCAGGATTCAGCGGTTCATGGATTGAATCCTGAGGCCTACGGACTTCCCATGTTATTGAGAACAGTGGACACACTGGAGGCACTAGAACGCGAGGATGCGCATGGCAATACATTGGTATCCACCAGTTTTCTGGCAGAAGCTTCCACGTTGCGCCAGGAACTGGAGCAGCAACTTAATCACGCCTTTGTCACACTGGCAGAGCACCTTGGGCAAGGTGTCGTTGATGCTGAATCGTTACAGCACCGATTATATAGAGCACCACCGGAAATAAACGCGAAAGCACTACTGGACGCTGTGTTCAATGGTGATCACAGCGTCAGGAGCGCACTGAAGTCAGTGACCCCCACCCATCTTGAGTACCAGCGGCTCACATACAAAATGCGTGACCTGCTGACTGAACAGGCAACCGGTGTCCGTCGCGCTGCGGTGGAATCAAGCAATTTTCTGGCTGACTCACAAATAGTGAACGATGTATTAGGCATACAACTACGACTGATAGAAACCGGAGAACTACCGCTTAGTACTGAGCTCAGTGACCAATGGGATAATTCAACACGCGAGGCACTGCTTGCATTTCAACATCGACACGGCATTAGAGAAACCGGCCAAGCCGACAGCCGAACGCGAGCGGCCTTGAATCTGACCATAGAGCAGGAAATCGAAGCAGTTGCCCTGAGCCTTGAGCGATGGCGATGGATGCCAAGAGCACTAGGCCAAAAACACGTATTCGTCAACATTCCAGAGTATCGAGTCGTCGTTCGCGATGGCGCAGAAACCTTGCTGTCCATGAATGCTGTGGTTGGGTCTGTGGATCATCCGACACCTGCCTTTTCGCGCGACATGAGCTACATGGATTTCAATCCGACCTGGACAGTGCCTGCCAGCATCACCAATGCCAAACTCATTCCACTGGAACGTCGTAACCCTGGCTATCTGACGTCACGAGACTTCGAATACCTACAGCGCCAGGGACGCAAGCTTGTCAAGATACCCGACGAGCAGGTGACAGCTGAGGATATTCAGAAGCCAAGATTTCCCTACGTTTTACGCCAGCGCGGTGGCTCGAAAAACGCACTGGGACGCATGAAATTCATGATGCCAAACCCCTATGCCATTTACCTTCACGACACACCCTCGAAACAGCACTTCACATTAAATGATCGTGCGTTCAGTCACGGGTGCATACGGCTGGGTGACCCCGAAGCCCTGGCAAGACTATTGATGAACGAAGACGGATACTCTGAAAGAGCGATTGCGAGCGCTCTGGCCGCTAAAGACACGACCAGGATCAAACTGCGCACACCGGTGCCCACGCATTTGACATACATGACAACCTGGGTCGATGTGAATAACATCCTGCATCGGCGGGACGATATCTACAACCACGATGCAGCGTTGATTGAAGCACTTTGGCGCGCCAATACACTAGTGACTACAATCAAAACTGCAACCATGGACTTTGCATCGACTGAGAGTTCGCTATAGGTTGAGCACAAGCTTGCTCAATTGTCTTGTTTGGCATTGTTCCAAAGATCATCCAGCTCAGCCAATGTCATGGTGTTCATCGTCCGTTCATCAGCATTAACCATGGCTTCCACGCGTCTGAATCGCTGATCGAATTTCTGTGTTGCACGTTGCAATGCAGTTTCCGAGTCTACGGAGCAGTGTCTTGCCAGGTTAACTACCGTGAACAATAAATCCCCCAACTCATCTTCGATGTCTGCCAGGCTTCCGGAATCCAGAGCCTCGCGCAGTTCGCCCACTTCCTCATCGAGCTTGGGCCAGACCGGATCAATATCAGGCCAGTCAAAGCCAACACGAGCGGCACGCTTTTGTATCTTGTCGGCACGTTTCAGCGCGGGAAGATTTCTGGCCACACCATCCAGAGCGGAGGTGGTCATATCGGCAGGCTGTTCAGATGCTTTTCGTTGTTTTTCCTGACGTTCCTGAGACTTGATGGCCTCCCAGGCTACCTTCAGATCTTCCTCCGTGTCAAAAACGGCCTCACCAAACACATGCGGGTGTCGCCGGGTCATCTTGTCCACTATGCCATGCGCCACATCGTCGAAAGTAAACTCTCCCGCCTCGCTGGCCATCTGCGTGTGGAACACCACTTGAAACAACAGGTCGCCTAGCTCATCTTTCAGATCGGCAAGATCGTTGCGCTCAATGGCATCGGCGACCTCGTAGGCTTCCTCAACGGTAAAGGGCGCGATGGTGTGAAACGTCTGCTTGATATCCCAGGCACATCCGGTTTCCGGATCTCGCAGCCGTTTCATGACGGCCAGTAACTGGGTCAGCGCTTCCTGATGGTTGCTCATGTGTTGTGCCGTTTATTGACCAGCCTACTGCCTGATCACCCTTCTGGCAACGAACAGGATGCCACTGTCAAACCACAGCAGACTGCCACCGCGTCGATTCAGGCCGCAAGACAGAGACTCGGCTCTGTCACCACACCCACTCTATCCATCGGTTCGGACACATCGACGCGTCGCTTACGCTGCCCGGCCAGGACTGTATTCACCCAATCCATCCAGCAGAAATGAGCGTACCCGAGGCACTTCAAATTAGAAAGAGATGCTCAGCCCAAAATGCGCATTTCTGTCGAGGCTGATGTTCTCGTAATCATTCGTATCAAAGCGCATACGACGATAACCAATGTAGGCTCTGGCTCGGGGCATGATCTCTACCTGCAAACGTGCCGTCACTTCGCCATATCGCTCGGCGTCTGAGAAACTGGTGATGCTCGGCGCGTAAAAGCCCTCAAAACTGAGTTCCACCGGATTGTAGACCGATGGCTGCAGCAGCAAACCCGCTTGAAATCCCAGCGCCAATGCACCCACCGATTCACTGTCTTCGGCATTCATTCGATCTTCACCCGCCTCAATCTCACCACCGATCAGCTTCATTCCAGCGCTGATCTGGTACTGGGACGATACGGATTGTCTGATGCCGCGCGCCAGCAATGTAGCGTGCACAATGTTGTCGCCCGCTTCACTGATAAATCCGCCGACGGCCACTTCGGCACCGCCACCTTGTACACGATTCCGATCCGTGTAGAACGGGTCGTGATTGAGCAGAATGGACAGGTTCGCGGTGTCGTTACTCAACGCCAGATCGAGCCCGCCCGCTGCTGCCGTGGTTGAGCTCACCAGCAGGACCAGCCCCGCAAGCACCTTGTTCATGACACACCCCAGGCAACTTTATTTTATTGCCTAGAGTCTAGACGTGATTTTCAGGCCCGCAAGTTATTTGCATGACAACGTCAAAGCTTCGGCATCCATTTGGCAAGGTCACTCACGCGGTTTTCAAGTCGTGACACCGATACCTTCTCAGCCGTGCCCAGGTCTTGTGCGAACAGAGAAACCCGCAACTCCTCAAACGCCCATCGCAGCGCTTGCCGGGCTTCGCGGTACGCCGGGTCGTCATCCCGATCCTTTGGCAAGGCTTTGAACGACTCCCACACCGGCAATAACTCAGCGCGTCGACGTCGATCCTTATCGGGCGACATGTCAATGGCATCCAGCCGTTTATCCATCGCCTGAAAATACACCGGCACGCGCTGCAGACGATTCAATCCTGTCGCGGTGACAAAACCCGGGTAAATCAATTGCGCTATCTGATCCTTGATATCTCCCGCAGGCTCGATCCAACTCAGCGACATGGACTTCTCAAGCCGTTTGGCGACTTGTCGGTGTTGCTCAAACACTCGCCCGATATGCTCGCACAACTGCCCGGCCACCGGCACCAGCTCGGCACGGCCCGCTTCCAGTCGCGCCATGAAGCCGTCTCGGGTTCGAGGCAGGTTTGCGGGGTCGATAAACGTCTCATCCAGTGCTGCATTGATGATGTCGTTCATCAGTGTCTGCTTGTTACCGAATGGAGCAAAACGCAGGCTCAATACATCGATGCCCGGCAGCTTGCGCTGAAGGTACCTCACTTCATCCCGCAGCACCGATTTGTATAGAGCGCGCACACCCATTGGCATGGCACTCAGTGCAGATGACCGGGTTGCAAACAATTTGATACTGACGCCATCGTTGCATTCCAGCAACGCCGGAAACCCCTGCAAGGTCATACCACTCTTTTCAATGTCCACACTTTCAGGCAAGTCACCGAAGTTCCAGTCTGTCACCTGATCTCGTTCAATGCTGCTGTCGCTGAATTGCAACAGCGTCTCTTCCACCTCCCCGATATAGGCATCCTGCAATTGTTGCAGATTTCGACCACTGCGTAGCTCCTGCCCGTGATCGCCCACCACCATGAACCGCATGTTCAAATGCGTAGGCAGCGTACCGGCGTCCCAGTCTTCCTGCGTCAGCTTCACACCAGTCATTCTGTGTAACTGTCGCGACAGGGCTCCCAATAGCGAACCCTCATCCGGAGACATGGCATCAACCGCGGCTGTTGCAAAGTCGGGAGCCGGTACAAAATTGCGGCGCAGCGTCTTGGGTAACGCCTTGATCAAAAGAGTGACTTTCTCTTCCAGCATACCGGGCACCAGCCACTCGCAGCGCGCAGCAGACACGCGGTTCAGCACCTCTACCGGGCACACCAGTGTAACCCCATCATCGTCGTGCCCCGGCGCGAAGTGATAGCGTAGAGGCAGCACCATGCCGTTCATCTCTATCTGATCGGGGTAGTCGCGTGCACTGACATCGACCGCGTCATCCATCAGCAACTGTTCACGCTCGAAGTACAAACCGCGCGGTCGTTCGCGTTCGTACTGCTTGCGCCATTGTTCAAAATCCTGCGTCGTGCAGATACCCTCCGGCACGATGCTGTCGTAGAAGCGCACCAGTTCTTCGGGGTCGACCACGATATCCCGACGTCGTGTCTTCTCCTCCAACGTCGTTACCTCATCAAGTAGTGCCTGGTTAAAGCGGTGAAACTCACCACGCGTGATCAGCGCCCCACCCACCAGGGCATCTCTGATGAAAATCTGACGCGATTCTTCCGGGTTGATTGGCGCATAGTTCACGCCCTTCTTTGGATTGATAATCAAGCCATACAACGTGGACTGCGCCCAGGCACCCACCGTGCCTCGCTTCTTCTGCCAGTGGGCATCGCGGTAACTGTATTGCAGCAAGTGACCGGCAAGCGCTTCTATCCATTCCGGTTGAATCGCGGCAACCTGGCGCGCATAGAGTTTACTGGTCTCTGCAATCTCACCTGCCATGATCCACTTGGGCGTTTTCTTGAACAATCCGGAACCGGGAAACACGGACAGGTGGCGATTGCGCGTACCCAGATACCCTTGCTTGTCCGTCTTGATGGCGACGTTGGCCAACAACCCGGCAAGCAACGCCCGATGAACATTCTCTGGCGCCGCTTCACCGCTACTCAGTTTCAGGTCCAGCTCCTTGCACAAGCGTGCAAGCTGTCGACGTACATCCATCCACTCCATGATCCGCAGCGCAGACAGGTAGCGTTGCCTGCACATCTTGCGAAACTGCGAATTCGACAGATTCTCTTTTTGTACCTGGACGAAACTCCACAGATTCAGCCAGGCCAGAAAGTCTGACGTCTCGGTATTGAACTCAGCATGCTGCTCATCGGCTGCTTGCCGTTTATCGAACGGGCGTTCGCGTGGGTCCTGAACAGACAGCGCACTCACGATGGTCAGCACTTCACTGACACAGCCTTCATCGGCCGCAGCCAACAGCATTCTGCCCAGGCGTGGGTCTATCGGCAGTCGAGCCAAGCGTTTCCCCAACGGTGTCAGTTGCCGCTTGTCATCCAGCGCTGCCAGTTCCTGCAAGGTTCGATAACCATCATTGATGAACTTCCCGTCGGGCGATTCCACAAATGGAAAGTCATCAATGCGTCCCAGCTTCATCGACGCCATTTGCAGAATGACCGACGAGAGATTGGTGCGCAGTATCTCCGGCTCGGTAAATTCAGCGCGTGCATCGAAGTCCTCCTCCGAGTACAGGCGTATGCAGATTCCCGGGGCCTCACGACCACAGCGTCCCTTGCGCTGATTGGCGGAAGCCTGCGAGACTTTCTCGATCGGTAGACGCTGCACCTTGCTGCGAACACTGTAGCGCGACATACGCGCATAACCCGGATCTACCACCGCCCGAATGCCGGGTACGGTCAGCGAGGTTTCTGCCACGTTGGTGGCTAATACAATGCGCGGTGCCCTGTGCGGCTGGAAAATACGGTTCTGTTCAGCGTTCGACAAGCGGGAAAACAAGGGCAGTATCTCAACACCTCTAAAAGCTCGATTGTGGGACGACTGCTTGCCCAGCAAGTCCGCCAGCTCTCGAATGTCCCGCTCGCCACTGAGGAAAACCAGAATGTCGTGCTGACGTTCTTCCAGCAGCTGCTCGCAGGCGTTCACGATAGCGGTGGGCAGGTCAATATCATCGAGTGAATCGCTGTCGGCTTCGGGTGGGGCGTATCGCAATTCAACCGGATAGGTTCTACCTTCTGCAACAATGATAGGGGCATCGTTGAAGTGTCTTGAAAATCGCTCAGGATCGATGGTTGCCGACGTGATGATCAATTTCAGATCGCGTCTTCGCGTCAGCAGATTTTTCAGGTAGCCCAGCAGAAAATCGATGTTCAGGGAACGTTCGTGGGCTTCATCTATGATGAGCGTGTCGTACTGGTTCAGCCAAGGATCATTCTGTATTTCGGCGAGCAGAATGCCATCGGTCATCAGCTTGATGTAAGTCTGCTCACTGACCTGATCACTGAACCGTATCTTGAAGCCAACTGCGTCACCTACCTCACCCTGCAACTCGCTGGCAATTCGAGCGGCTACCGTTCTGGCAGCAATTCGACGCGGCTGCGTATGGCCGATCAGGCCAGCCACACCGCGACCAGCCTCCAGGCAAATCTTGGGCAGCTGCGTCGTCTTGCCGGAACCTGTTTCGCCGCACAGGATTACGACCTGATGCTGTTCAATCGCGGCCAGAATCTCTGCGCGTTGTTCCACCACGGGTAGTTCAGGAGGATACTGCGGTGTGGGCACGGCGTCGGCACGAGCCTTGCGCCGAGCCTGAGAACGCAATACCCGCTGATCAAATCGCTGCCGTTCGGCATCGTCCTCAGGCTTGCCAGCCACTTTGCGTACAGCACGTCGCAGCTGGTGCTGATCCACCTGCAAACACCCATCCACCAGCCGATGCAGCTCTTTCTCGGCGCTTCTTTCGGGTCGGACCACCATAACTCATTGATCTAAAAGCCAAACACGATAAAAAAACATCGTATTCAGCAACAAATTGAGGATTTTTCGCCCTTAAAACGATGTGTTAAGGGCTCTAAGTCTTACACCAGCTGCGGGTATTTGAACTCACGGGCTGCCGGCAGTGCAATTGTACTGTGTTGAACCTGGTAACCCGGTACCTGCTCCCTGACGGCATAACAATCGGCCTCGGGTCGGGTTCGCCGACCCGGGTTGGTGAACGCCAGTGCACGTTGCATTCTCAGTGCATAGTCCAGATTCCCAACCGCAATGCTTTCCGTCCAGTGAGACTCCCGCTTTAACGAACCAGCACGCAATTGCTCATTGATCCAGAGTTCCCGGGTTTGCAAAAAGGACAAGGGGGAGTTGAAGCCGAGCAGCTCGCAGGTACTGACCATATCGATACGCGAGCCTCGTCGACGCGGATGTTTCGCTTCATGGTATCCGCTACAGGACCACTCCTCTGGATGCGAAACCTCACCCGCACGCACCATGTTGAGATCAATGTAGGCCATGCAACGCGCGAGATGCTCGTTGGTTTGTACCGCGGTTGCATGATAGCGGTCTTCCCAAAATGCACCGCGCCGCTTGTGCCTTTTGTTGAATTCCTGCGCTGTCCTTCCTGCTATCAGCTGCATAGCCGGTGAAATGGCGTTGTTGCCGTGATCGTGCACCAGCAAATGCACGTGGTTGGACGTCACAATGTAGTTAAGAACACTCAACCCGTAGCGTCGACGCGCCTGATACAACCAGTACAACCAACGACGACGATCCGTTTGGAATCGCAGTAGAAATTGCTTCTGATGGCAACGCTGGGTGATGTGCCAAACCTGACCGGCAATGAAATGCCTGTTTGCTCGTGGCATGTTGCTCCCTCCCTGGAACGTGAAACTTTGACGTGTACACAGACATCGGGCTCTCTTCCTGAGAACTCTCTGTCTACCCACGATTGGACCGCAAAGTCAGATCATTGGCAATGACGCGTTGCCAGAAGTGAGATCTGTTTGGCAAGGCGTTAAAGCGATATTTTTCGGCCAAAAAATGCTCGATTAAGGCCCGATACAAGCGCTTTTTGAGCGGAATAGGCCTTGAAAACAACAGGTTGTGGTGGTCCGACCCGGGCGTTAGCCGGTGACGCGGAGCAGGCGGTAGTTGATGCCGCCTTTCTGGAGACGCTGTTTGGCGTTGGTGACTTTGACCTTGTCGAAGAACGGGCCGATACGCACGTGGTGCCCGGTAGAGCCGTTGGCACCATGGCGCACTTCGATGAACGCATCGAGACCGAGCAGCAACACTGCAGCTCTGGCACGCTCCGCATCAGTCAGGCCGGAATAGACACCGGCCTGCAGGTAGTAAGACTCCTTGCCAAAACTGCTCGCCGGAATCTCGGCATACCCTTCGGCGGCCAGCCCTCGTGCGCTGAGCGTCTGGGCACTGCCCGGCACGATTCGCGTGGCCGGAGGGATCACAGCCTGAAGCACTTCAGGCTGTGTCTTGCTGACTATGCGGGGCTGCTGTTTGACGGTCTGATCCTGCAGCACCGTGTAGAACTGGTAGCCGCTGCCGGTAGACACTTCGGGCTGTATGCCCTGAACGGAGAAATCGCCTAACGTGCCATCAACGGGTAGACGCGAAAGCAGCATGACGAACCCGAAGACAAAACCCACGAGCAGGCCCAGGGCCAGCACGAACAATCGATTGCTGGGCGCTTTCGCTGGAGCTGTCGGGGTACTCGCCATCTATTACATCACCTCGGGTGTCGACACATCGATAAGGCCGAGTCCGTTGGCCAGAACCTGACGAACCGCCAGCAACAGGCACAAACGTGCATGCCTGAGTTCATCATCGTCAACGAGCACTTTGTGCGCGTTGTAATAACTGTGTAGACCATTTGCGAGATCTCGCAAGTATCCTGTGAGCTGATGAGGCTCATGTGCCAGCGCTGCCCGCTCTATCAGCTCGGGGTAGGTGGCCAGTAGCGTCATCAACTCGGTTTCAGCCGTTTCATTCAATCGATGCAGGGCAGCCAGGCCAGCGGCCTGATCGAACGTCATTTCACGCTGATCGAGTTGCCGCATGACACTGCAGATGCGGGCGTAGGCGTACTGCACGTAGTACACGGGGTTGTCGTTGGACTGGGACTTGGCTAGATCCAGATCAAAATCCAGATGCTGGGAAAACTTGCGCATGACATAGAAAAAACGCGCAGCGTCTTTTCCCACTTCATCTCGCAGCTCGCGAAGCGTCACGAACGAGCCCGAACGGGTTGACATCTGCACGCGCTCCCCACCACGAAACAGATTTACAAACTGTATCAGTACAAATTCCAGACGCTCACGAGAATGGCCGAGTGCTTCACACGCAGCGTACATGCGAGCGGTATAACCATGATGATCAGAGCCAAACGCATACAACACCCGATCGAACCCGCGTTGCATCTTGTTATCGATGTAAGCAATGTCGGAAGCAAAATAGGTGGTCTGACCGTTGGCGCGCACCACCGGGCGGTCCTTGTCGTCGCCGAAGTCTGTTGAGCGAAACCAGCGTACGCCTTCCTTTTCGTACAAGTGGCCGGCCGCGTCGAGTTTGTCGACCACCACTTGCACATGATCGCCCAGGCTTCGCTCACTGAACCATTCATCGTACTGCACGCCGAACTCGCCCAGATCCTGGCGAATATCATCAAGGATCGAGTCCAGCGCCCGGTCGAACACGATCTGGTAGTCCGTATCGCCCAGCAAGGCTTTCGCGCGTAACACCAGGCCGTCGATGTGTTTTTCCTTGTCACCACCCGCCGGTTCGTCGGCTACAACGTCCAGAAAGGCATCGTCTGCGGATTGCTTGAAGCGCTCCGCATATTGCTCAATCAAAGACTGGCTGATCTGGTGGATGTAGTCACCCTTGTATCCGTTAGACGGGAAAACAAATTCCTCACCCAGAATTGTCAGGTAACGCAGCCACACGCTTGTCGCCAGAATATCCATCTGCCGCCCAGCGTCGTTGACGTAATACTCGCGTTGTACATCGAAGCCGACAGCATGCAGCAGGTTGGCGATGGTGGCTCCCAGAGCCGCTCCTCGACCGTGGCCTACATGCAGTGGGCCGGACGGATTGGCCGACACGTATTCAACCTGCACCCGCTTACCCAGGCCAGCCTGACTGCGACCAAACGTGTCGCCAGCACTTAACACGGTCGCGACGACTGCCGCCTGTGCATCATCTGCCTGAAAAAAATTAATGAAGCCAGGGCCTGCGATAACAACATCACGAATCACGGGCGATGGCGGTAACGCATCAATCAATGCCTGAGCGATCTCACGCGGAGGCTTACCTGCAGGTTTAGCCAGCATCATCGCCAGGTTAGAGGCAAAGTCACCGTGGCTGGCGTCTTTGGTGCGGCTGACATTGACCGGTGGATTGACCTCCGCAGGCACCACTCCACTGGCCTTCAGAGCCTCAAGCGCTACTATCAGCTGCTCTTCTATTCGCTCTTTCACAAAGCATTCTCCAGCAGGTCAGTCATCACGTCATCAACAGTTCAAAGCACCGCACTGATTTGCGGCAGGCGAGTTTATCACCCCGCTGTGCGAACTCACATATCAACGCGTGCAATGAGTGCACCAGACATAGCGAGCCGTTCCAACGTTGTGGAACATCGCTGATGTGCGATCAATACAGGTCGACTGGATCCACATCGATAGACCATCGACACTTGCGAGATCCGGGCAAATGATCAATGTGGGTGCACAACTGAGCCAGGTTGTGGTTCAACGTGGATCGCTTGTCGGATTGCAGGAGTAACTGCGCCCTGAAGCGTCCACCCAGGCGCTCCATCGGTGCAGGCGCAGGCCCGAGAATCTCCATAGAGCCCACGCGATGCTGCTCCATCGATTGAACAACCTGCTGCAGAAACGCATGCGCCTGGCGCGCATCCGCTGCCTCAGCGCGCACGAGTGCCATAAACGAGAACGGCGGTAGCTCGGCTGTTTTACGTTCGTCCATGGCGATACGGGCAAATGCCTCGTAGCCTTCATGCACCAGCGTTTGTAACATCGGATTGTCCGGATTGCGCGTCTGGATCATGACCGTTCCCGCCCTGGACTCACGGCCGGCTCTGCCGGCAACCTGCACAATCAGCTGCCCCATATGCTCAAGCGATCGGAAATCGGTGCCGAACAGGCCACGATCAGCGTCGAGGATGCACACCAGCGTCAGCTTGGGAAAATGATGGCCTTTGGCCAGCATCTGTGTACCCACCAGGATCCGCGCTTCGCCAGTGACGGCTCGCTGCAGCTGAGCCTCCAGCGCACCCTTACGACGCGTGCTGTCTCTGTCGATGCGTGCAATCGGTGTGTCGGGGAACTGCTCGGTCAGGGCGTCGGTGATGCGTTCGGTACCGAAACCCACACGATCGAGTTGGGTGGATCCACAACTCTCGCAGCCAGGCGGAATCGGCCGCTCCGACCCACAATGGTGACAGCGCAGGCGGTTATGCCTGACATGCACTGTCATGTGAGCATCGCAGCGCCGACAGTCGGCCGCTGCACCGCAGTCGTTACATAACAGTGTGGGTGCAAAGCCGCGCCGGTTGATGAATACCAGCACCTGCCCCTGTTCGTCCAGGTGTGCTCGCATGGCATCAATTAGCCGATCACTCATGCCTTCGACCAGCTTGCGGCGACGGATGTCCATCAGCGCCAGCGTGGGTGGCACGGCATCGCCGGCACGACGGGTCAGTGGCAACTCAGTCAAGCGACCAGCTCGAACGCTGTTCAGGCTTTCGAATGAGGGTGTAGCGGTACCCAGCACGATGGGGCATTGGCAGGCCCGGGCACGCATCAGGGCAAAATCACGAGCGTGATAGCGAAAACCATCCTGCTGTTTCAACGAGCCGTCATGTTCTTCATCGACGATGATCAAGCCCAGCCGGGGCAGCGGTGCCAGCACGGAAGATCGCGTACCAATCACCACATCAGCGAGACCGTTTGCGGCAAACAACCAGCTTTGCAGTCGCTCTGAATCATTCAGCGCAGAATGCAGGCTCACCAGGCAGCCGCTCAGGCGTTGTTCAAAGCGGGTCATCAATTGCGGCGTCAGGGATATTTCCGGCACCATGATCAGCGACTGAAAACCGCGCTGCTGAGCTTCCTGAATGCAGCGCAAATACACTTCGGTTTTACCGCTGCCCGTGACCCCTTTGAGAAGAAAACCCTGAAAGCTGCCCAGGCTTTTCTGAATGGCGGCAACCGCCGATGCCTGCTCAGGCAATAAATCAGGCGCTGCAGCCTTCGCGGTGTTATCCGGCAACTGCACCGAGGTCACGCGTTCCACCCAGCCCCGCTCCATCAGACTCTTTACAGGCGTCCGCCAACTCGTGCTGATGGCCCGCAGAGCCGCAGCAGCGACCGGCTGCCCGGCCCTGTCCACCAGATAACGCAACAGCTGCCGCTGCAACAACGCGCGGGCCGGTAGCGATTGGACATCGCACCCAGCCAGGCTACGGAAAAACTCCTGCGTGGCCAACTCCGCCGGTTTACCACGACGCAGTAGCGCTGGCAGCGCACTGCTCAGCACCTCACCCAGCGGATGATGGTAGTAGCGGCTCGCCCACTCAAGCAGGCGCATCAGATCCCCCGGCAGTACCGGTTCAGCATCGAAAACTCGATAGACCGGTTTCAATTTCTCAACCGGGACATCCGTGTGTGCAATTTCTCCCACAATGATGCCAGTGACGGTTCTTCGGCCGAACGGAACCGCCACCCGCACACCCGGGACAATTGCCTGAGATTGCGTCCACAAGTAGTCGAACACACCGTACAAGGGCGATGGAACTGCAACCTGTACCAGAGCACTCATTCAGATGCCGTGGATGCGTCAATCGTGGTGCCTGAGCGCAGCGTCAGCAGGTTGCCGTGATAACACGCGCGATAGCGCCATTTTTTCCGCACCTTATCCACAAAATCTGTGGATAAGCCTGTGGAAAACCCTGCGAAAGCCCGCTCCAGCCAAGATGGATTAACGGCCCTGTCAAATTGCATATAATTTGAACAAAACCCGATATATGTTATTTTTCAATATCTTAGCGCCAGTATTTTATGTGATACCACTCACAACTACACGATTCACGTCAATTGAGCAACGACTTTTCGTCGCTGTGCATAAGCACCTGAGAAAATTATTGGCGTCAACCGGAAATGACGCCAATTTTCAGACATTTAACCGTTACTTGCACATCGTCGCACCAGGCAGACAAGCCAAGCCAGACAGTGACGGGGCAGCAACACCACAGCACCAAATCCGACCGGGTCCGGGCAACAACAGGCTGTTTAATCGAGCCCTTTTATCGCCATGATCAAATCCTGCACGCTGTCGCGAGCGTCACCGAATAAAACCCGGGTGACGGGCGCGAACAACAAGGCATTCTCGACACCGGCGTAACCCGTTCCATCGCCACGCTTCAAGACAATAACGCGCCTGGATCGATCCACATCGAGTACTGGCATGCCAAACAACGGCGACTCCGGATTATCGCGCGCCGCAGGATTCACAATGTCGTTTGCGCCCACCACCAGCACCACATCGACTTGTGAAAACTCGGTATTGATGTCGCTAAGATCATGAATCTTCTCGTACGGCACACCTGCTTCTGCCAGCAACACATTCATATGACCAGGCATGCGACCCGCCACCGGGTGTATCGCAAATCCGGTTTCCACGCCCCGTTCATCGAGCAACTGAGTTAATTCACGCAGCTTGTGCTGGGCTTGCGCGGTCGCCATACCGTAGCCCGGAACGATAATCACTCGTCCAGCGTAGGCCATGTCCACCGCAGCATCCCTGGCATCAATGGTATTGACATGGTCACGATCCTCTGTACGAGCCTGCTCGCCATCAGCAAGGCCGAATCCGGAATACATGATCTCGCTCAGGCGTCGATTCACCGCTCTGGCCATGAGCCGGGTGAGCAACGAGCCTGCAGCAAAGACAATGGTGCCCGCCACCATCATGGCCGGGTTTTCCAGCACATAACCGTCAAACGCGACGGCAAGACCCGTCAGCGCGTTGTACAGGGATATCAGCACAGGCATGTCGGCGGCCGACGTGGGTAACGTCATCAACAGGCCAAAGGTGATGGCCAGCGCAATGAACAACAGCAACAGAACCGGGTGTGCCGTGGCTGATGTAGCCAGTATCAGGCCCAGCAACAGCACAAGTGCACCATTGGCAAGGTAGGCCACCTGACGCTTGGCGAAGCCGTCCCGACGTGAAAAGTGCCCACGTAATCTGAGAAAGGCAAAGAAGGACCCGGCGAATGCAATACAGCCAATCAACCCGCCGAGAACGGCCAGTGATTTTACCGCCGGACCGTACTCGGACACATGCAGCAGCACGAGCATGGCAATGCCGGCAGCTGCCACACCACCGAGCGCGTTATACAGCGCGATCATCTGCGGTATGCGAGTCATGTCGACGCGCTTTGCATGCAACAGCGCAAGCCCGCCCCCCAGCGTCATGGCGACGATGATCAACGGCAGGTTGTCGCGCAATTCCGGATGGAAAAACATGGACACAATTGCCAGCACCATGCCGAAACCGGCAATCCAGATACCCGTGCGCGCTTTCGGTGGGGAGCTGAGTCGCCGCAGACCCACAACGAACGAGACCGTCGCAACGAACCAGGCGAGTTGCAGGGCGACTGGAACGCTCTCGCTCATGCCCGCTTGCCTGCGTTAAGCGCCTTCGGTACCCGACGATCCTCAACGGCTGCACCGTCAATCTGCAAGCTATCTGCCGAGACACCCCGATTGTCTCGCTCGGTTGAGGGGTCGAACAGTGACAGCATCCTGTCGGTGACGATGAACCCACCCACCACGTTCGCAGCTGCAGCTGTCACAGCCACAAACCCGATGATCTGCTCCAGTAATCCTTGCGCCCCACCCAGTGCCAACATGGCACCTGCTAGCACAATACCGTGTATAAAATTGGACCCGGACATCATGGGCGTGTGGAGAATCGAAGGGACCCTGGCGATGAGTACATAGCCTGCCACCGCCGCCAGCAACACCAGGTATAACGCGCCAACACCGTTCATTGCTTCGCCTCCATCAGTTGTGCCGCCTGCCCTGACCAATCCTGTTCAGTGATTTCATCGGCCAGTTCCAGCTGTACGGACAACTTCTCAATACTCAGCTCATCCAGCTCAGCCAACTGCTTCCAGCGTCGATAACCGAACGAATACAATCGCTCTTGCAGCGCAGGTCCCACGCCATCTATCCGGGTGAGATCATCGGCCACCATGTTGTCCAGATCCGCATCATCCAGGTCGCTACCGTCTGCGTTCAGCGCATTGGGGTCCACACCATCCAGCATCGCCAGATCGTTTATTGCCTGTTCATCCTGAAGATCATCGAGTGGGCCGAATTCTTCATTGTTCAGCGTCTGGCCTCGGGCATCCGAAGCCGCTGTTCCCCATTGTGCGTTGTCACTCATATTCGCCATGTCATCGCTGGTACTGGCACTTGAGTCGCTTGTTCGATCGTTAGCGACACGCGTCGCGGTGGTGCCTGCCACCGATTTTTCAGCAGGCGCTTCAGAGGCGCTCTCTACGACCGCTGCTGCCGCGGCGTCGCTTGATGGCGGATCCTGAACTTCGTCTGCCGAGGTGTCTTCCTCTGCCGCTACTGCCTCGTCATTCAGCCAGCCGGATGTCTGGTCGGGCAGTTCGCGGGCACTGTGTAACATGCCGCCGAAAGGCACGCTTTCTTCGTCGAACAGTTTCGCCGTATTGGCATGATGAATATGGCCGTCATGGAGAAGAACACAGCGGGCAATGATTTCATCGTCTGGATTGAGCACGACCTCCCCGCCATCGATGATGAGTTCGAGCATGTTGTAAACGTTCCGCGCATACATTTCGCTCGCATGCACGGCGCCATGACTCGGAAGATTCAACGGCCCGACAATCAGCGTCTCGTGGTGATAGTAATGTTCTCCGATACGGGTCAGCTCACAGTTGCCACCGGTTGACGCCGCCATATCCACTATCACCGACTCCGGCAACATGCCGTCGACCATGTCTTCGGTGATGATGCGCGGTGCCCGGCGTCCGGGTATCGATGCCGCGCATATCACCACATGCGCCCGTGCCAGATGTTCGGCCAGCACATCATGCTGTTTCTGCTTTTCATCCTTGCGCAGCGCACGGGCAAACCCGCCAGCGCCTTCCACTTCGACCCCGGTATCGATCATGCGCGCGCCGACCGATTCGATCTGCTCCTTGGCTGCCCGTCGAATGTCGTACGCCTCGACCTGGGCACCGAGTCTTTTCGACGTAGCGATCGCCTGCAGACCGGCAACCCCCGCACCGATCACCAACACGCGAGAGGGGCGTATGGTGCCCGCCGCAGTTGTGAGCATGGGGAACAGTCGTGGTGAAAGCTCGGCAGCGAGCAATGCTGCCTTGTAGCCAGCTACCGTTGCCTGGGACGAGAGCGCATCCATGGGCTGCGCCCGTGTGGTGCGAGGCAGATGGTCCATGGCGAGCACCGTGATTTTCCGGTCCCGCAGCGCTTTCACCTCGTCAGCGTGCTGAAACGCCGACATGATACAGACCAGCACACAGCCCTCGGGAAGCTGGGCGATTTCTTCGAGTGTCGGGCACACGACCTTCACGACTATATGGGCCCCGGCGACCACCTCCGCAAAACTCTCGGCAACGGGCGCACCGGCGTAGTTATCATCGTGAAAACTGGCCGCGTGACCGCACTCCGCTTCGATGCGTACGAGTACTCCTTGTTGCATCAACCGCTCGACCCTTGACGGATCAAGCGCCACGCGGCGCTCGCTGGTACGACGCTCTCGGGGTACAGCGATAATCAGTGACAAAACTCACCTCTGTCGCGACAGATTATGGACCGTAGGGTTATACCAGTCCGAAGCGACTTGTGCGCCCTTAAACAGGCTGGCCATAACAGACGATTCATGAATCTCGGCAACGGTTATACTACGGCAAACCGCAGAGTTTACCCGCACCCGAACCCCCTGGGCCCGATTTGAATTTGCGGTAACAGGTTCAATTGCAGTTCCAATTACCCGGTTTTTGCGTACATACCGCTCTAGACCGTTGCACAGGTATGGCTACAGCCACATGAAATACATCGGCACACCGCATTACGAACATGGCACTCAGGAACGCCTGGGAGTCCTGGTGGTTAACCTGGGCACGCCCACCGCCCCCGAAACGCGTGCAGTCAGGCGATACCTCTCACAATTTCTGAGCGACCCCCGCATCATCGAGCTTCCCCGGTGGCTTTGGAACATTCTGCTGCACGGCGTCATTCTCAGGATACGGCCCTCTCGCAGCGCGAAGGCCTACCGTGAAGTGTGGTCAGAGGAGTCCGGGTCACCCTTGCTGAGCATCTCCAAGGCCCAGGCCGCCGCACTGAAAACAGAGCTGGCCAGGCGTTTCGGCGATCACGTGACAGTGGCGCTGGGAATGCGGTACGGAGAGCCATCAATCGACAGCGCCATCAGCGAACTGGCCGCCCAGCATGTGCGCCGCCTGATCGTTCTGCCCATGTACCCCCAGTATTCTGGTACGACCACCGCCTCCGTTTTTGATGCTGTGACTGACCGGATGCAACGCACCCGGTGGATCCCCGAACTGCGCTTTATCAACCAGTTCTGCGATCACCAGAATTTTGTCAAGGCGCTGGCCGACAGTGTGCGCGAGAGTTGGCAGGAGAACGGGCGCGGTGATCTGCTCGTCACCTCCTATCATGGAATTCCCAAACGCTATCTCACCTCGGGGGATCCGTACCATTGCCTGTGTCACAAGACATCCCGGCTGCTGGCCGAGGAGCTGGGCATCGGTCCGGATGAAATCAGGGTTGTATTTCAATCCCGGGTGGGCCGCGAGGAGTGGTTACGCCCCTACTGCGATGAGACCATGAAAACCTTGCCAGCAGAGGGCATCAAGTCCATTGATGTTCTGTGCCCGGCCTTCTCCGCTGATTGCCTCGAAACCATCGAGGAGATCAGTGGGGAGAACCGTGAGTACTTTGAGGAAAACGGGGGAGAACGCTTTCAATATATTCCCTGTCTCAATGACAGACCGGAT
The DNA here is from genome assembly GCA_938016235.1 of uncultured Granulosicoccus sp. GTDB lineage: Bacteria > Pseudomonadota > Gammaproteobacteria > Granulosicoccales > Granulosicoccaceae > Granulosicoccus. The sequence goes on from CALLPU010000145.1 coordinate 20,742, forward strand.
CACATCACCTTTCTCGGTGACCTGATCGAACGCCATGCACAGGGTTGGCCCGAAGCAGACATGGCTCGGGATATGGCGAAAACAGAAGCAGAACTGCAGGCCTCAGCCGACCGGGCGGAAGCGTTAAAATCCCGAATCCCGGCAAACGCCTGACCCTGCTGAGCTTTCCTGCCGGGCTGCGTGTGCCCGCAACACTGGACGCCATCCTTGACGGCTCACTAAATGATTGCCCAATGCGTAAGGATTTGAACCGGGCGCCACCTTAAATTCCTGATTAGTCCGGGCTAGTGGGACGATGGCACAGTGCGCCATACGCAATGCTCTGCATGTCCTGACCCAGCGGCACCGCTGAGCCTAGATACTGCGACATGATGATTCCTGAAAACTGACGCTGCCGATCAACCCAGAAGTAGGTTGACGCAGCTCCAGCCCAACCGCCTTCGCCCACGCCGCTGAGTGTGGTTGACTGCGACGGGTCACTCATGACTCTACCCGTCAGACCCCAGCCATAACCCGGATAGGGTTTTCCGCCTATGGCAATAGGCATCTGTTGCGCACTGAGCCGGTTGTGCCATAACAGATCCAGCATGGGAGCAGACAACAGCGGATTTCCGTCGGGTGCACATCCATGAGTCAGTAATCCCATGAACGCCTGATAGTCCGGGATCGTGGAATACAAGCCGATACCGCCGCGACGAAAATTCCCGTCGGCACTAAGCGGATAACTGTTCTGCACATTCATGGGTCGCAATTCGTTGGCAGTGCGACTGCCGTTGTCCACCTCACCCAGTTCCCGCTGCCCAAACATGTCGGCTACTCGATGGTGTTGATCCTCACTCACCTGAAAGCCGGTGTCGATCATGCCCAGTGGTTTAAAGAGCGCTTGCTGCAAACACTGGTCGAGTGGTTGATCGCAAACCCGTTCGATCACGTGCGCCAGTACATCGGTGGAATAACCATAGTACCAGCGGCTTCCTGGCTGAAACGCGAGGGGGTGCTCCGCCAGAATACCCACCAGATTTTCAAGAGAAAGGCCACCATCCGCCGCCAGCCCCGCACGTCGATAACCATCCGCCACGACGCATTCAGGCAGAAAGTCATAGGACAGCCCCGATCGGTGGGTTAACAGATCCTCCAGTGTCATCGATCGATGCAGCGCTTGCAGCTCACCACCACCGGTCAACACTTGCTGACTGGCAAAAGCGGGAATCCACTTGCTAACCGGATCGTCCAGGTGCAGCTGCCCTGTCTCAATCAATTGCAGGCAACGCACAGACACAATAGGCTTTGTCATTGAATACAGACGGTACAGCGTGTCGGTACTAACCGGTTTTACACGCGCATGATCCACGTATCCGATCGATCCATGAGTAACGATGGTACCGTGGTGTTCCAGTTGCCACGCTATACCAGCGAACTGCTGAGTCTGTATGAGCCGCTCGGCATGGTCTGACAGTGCCTGCAATCGCTCAGGGTACAGATGAAGTGATTTCACGGTGAATGCCTGTCGAGAATCCAGAAAGCAGTCTGTCGAAGACTACGCACATTTACGTGTGCGATCAAACAGTAGTTGATAGAACTCGCTAGCTGTCAAAGGGCAGCTCTTGTAATACCCCTGATACTCTTCGCAGCCTAGCGATTGGATGTAGTCCAGCTGTACTGCCTGTTCAACACCCTCAGCCACAACGGACAGATTGAGATCATGAGCCAGCGATACAACGGCTTTGACAATCGGTGCGGTGGCTTCTGATGATTCGATTTCAGAGATGAATGAGCGATCGATTTTCAATTGATCCACAGGCAGCTTCTGCAGATAGCTCAATGATGAATAGCCGGTACCAAAATCATCGATAGAAATCTTGATGCCCAGTTTGCGTAGCTCGCTGAGCTGCTCCGTATTGGTGTCCACATTCTCCATGATCATGTTTTCTGTCAGCTCCAGAATCAATGACTCTGCCGGAAAACCGGTGTCGGCCAGTACATCAGACACCGATTGCAGAAAACCCGGTTCGTGAAGTTGACGAATAGAGACGTTGACCGCCATCTGGAAATCCATCCGACCCGCCTTACGCCAGTCAGCGGCCTGTTGGCAGGCCGATTTCAACACCCAGTGGCCAATCCCCACGATCATGCCCGATGCCTCGGCAACGGGTATGAATTCAACCGGCGATATGTCACCTAAATCAGCATGGTTCCATCTCAACAAGGCCTCAGCACCGGATACATGATCGGTGTCCACAATAACCTTGGGTTGAAACAACAACAGGAGCTCCTGATTTTCAAGTGCACCCCGCATGGCGTTCTCCATCTTCAAGGAACGTTGAGTGCTGCGTATCATTTCCGGTTTGTAGAACGTATAACCGGCAGCCGGGTTTTGATGAGCGAAGCTCATGGCACTCTCTGCAGAGGTTAAAGATCGCTCCACATTTCCGGAGCTACCATCAAGTACGGAGATACCCATCCGTATATTCAGATAGACATCCTGCAGATCGACCATGAAGGGCTGCTTGACACTATCTGCCAGCATCGGCAGCAATTTCAGCATTTGCGGATCGCGCTCTGGTTTGTCGGCCACCTGAATCAGCACGCCGAACCAGGCACCTCCCAATCGAGAGAGAGAATAAACAACACCGCCACTTTTTTTCCAACTTGCCTGGTGGCTGTTAACACCCTCAAAAATGGCCTGCAACCTCTGACTGAAGGCCCAGAGAATATCGTCTCCACGACTGGATCCAAATGTGGAATTAATGGTTTTAAAGCGATCGATATTGATTAAGATCAGCGCCAGCGAGCCAGACTTGAATTCTGTGGTCTGCGTGATCTTTCTCACCAAAAGCGAGAAATACTGTCTGTTGGGAAGATTCGTCAGCGCATCGTAATGCATCAGGCGCTGCTCATAGGCTCTGGCCACGATGGTATTTTTCATACGCAATGCCAGCTCGCTGGTATCCACAGGTTTCCGGAGAAAGTCCGTGGCGCCGAGCTGTAGTGCACGCAGCTTCATGCTCTTGTCGTTAGATGCAGTAAGCACGATAACCGGCAGTTGTTTCAAATCGTCATCGGCTCGCACCATCTCCAGAATATCGAATCCGGATACCTCTGGCATGATCAGATCCAGCAACAAGACACTGGGTTGCTCCATTCTCAGCACAGACATGGCCTTTGTGGAATCACTCAGAGCCACAAACCGGTCATACCCTTCGGCCACAAGATGCAGCTGCAACACATCCATGTTGATGGGCTCGTCGTCTACCATCATGACCTTCGCCTTGGCCATCAGCTTTTGCGTATCAGAATCCCTGGTTCCGGCACCGTCGATGATGGGGTTGTTTACAGCTGATTTCATAGCATTGCAACACAACCGTTTTTTAGGGTGCTCAGCAAAATGAGCATCATGACACCCGGGGTTAACCCATTATTGCCAGCATTCATGGATTTCGCTGTTTCTGT
>CALLPU010000146.1 GCA_938016235.1 uncultured Granulosicoccus sp.
TTGGCTGTGTCGATCGAGGAGCTGGGTATCAAGCATGACAATTCGAAAGCCAAGCTGCTCGCCACCACGCTCGACACAGCCACCGGCAGGCTGCTGGAAAACGATAAATCCCCATCCAGAACCGTAGGCCAGCTGGATAATCGTGGCAGCCACTTCTATCTATGCCTGTACTGGGCCGAAGAGCTTGCCACCCAACAGGAAGACGCTGAGCTGGCTGCGCAGTTCAAACCTTTGTTTGAGCAGTTATCGGCGAACGAGGCGGCGATTCTCGAAGAGCTTGCCGTCGTGCAGGGCAAGCCTGTGGATATAGGCGGCTACTATTTTCCGGATCCGGCCTTGTGTGAAAACGTCATGCGTCCCAGTGACACGTTCAACCGCATTCTGTCAGCGGCGCCTGGTAACGGCGTTGTGCATTGATTTTGCTATGCTTGTAGGCTCTAGTGAACGGTACCGATTGTATTCATGAATGTGTCCAGTGACTATTCCCGCCGGCTGATGTGGATGGCTGCCTTGTTCTCGGTTATCGGGCTCATGAGCTACGCCATCTATGCAGAGAAGGTGCTGTACCTTGATCCTTGCCCACTGTGTATCACGCAGCGGATGTTTTACATCGGTATCGGAATTTTTTCACTCATCGGTCTGATGACTATCCGGCGAGCGCTGGCCCAACGCGTGGCGGGCATACTGATGGCACTGTCCGCACTTGGGGGTATCATCACCGCTGGTCGGCAGGTGTGGCTACAGCACTTGCCCAAGGATCAGGTGCCTGAGTGCGGGCCTGGCTTGCATTATTGGCTTGAGAATGAGCCCTGGCTGCAGACATTGGCGCTGCTGTTCAAGGGGGACGGCAACTGTGCTGAAGTGGTCTGGACATTTATGGGCTTCAGTATGGGCGAGTGGTCGCTAGCCTGGTTTGTCCTGTTGGGCAGCATAGCGCTGGTACTCCTGTTTACCCGACGCACTCGTCCGCAGTCGCTCAATCATGCAGCCGTTGCTGGCGACGCAACCTGACCCTTTAAGCCAACCCGCGCACAGCGTGATGCAGTGGAAACTACGGACGTTTTCTGAACGTTTTCAGGGTCCCGTTTGCATCGACCCACTAGTTTTCACTCAGTCGTTGTTGCAAGGCGGTATACGCTGGCTTCACCTGATACCGGTTGTCCATGATCAGCGGGTTGAACTGACGGCGCCACGAATACATGTCGGTAAAGCCCCATGTCTGGAACGCCTTGCACCGGGGTTGATCCAGGCATAGCGACAATACCTGCTCGTATACGTCCGCCTGTTGTTCTTCGGTTTGGCCTGCTCGAATGGACACATCGAATTCGGTGATGTAGATATCCAGATCCATATCGGCAATGGTCTGAAAATTTCCGGCTACCTCATCATAACGATCAAAGTCAGCGTCCAGGTGCATCTGGAATCCCACGCCATCAACCGGCGTTCCCGCATCCTTGAGTGACTGCATCAATGCGATCAGTCCGTCTGCCTTGGGGCCGTCGAAGCTGACGTCGTAGTCGTTGTAGAGCAGCGTGGCGTTCGGCGCAGACAACCGTGCCTGTCGGAACGCGATGTCGATAAAGCTGGCCCCCATTGCTTCAAACCAGGTCGATTGTCGGAATGTACCGTCTTCTTCCAGCGCCTCGTTAACCACATCCCAGATGGGAATGTCGTTGCCGTAGCGCTGCAGAACGCGGTCAATGAATTCGCGCATGTGTATTTCACGATCAGCCAGCGGAGTGCGTTGAATCCAGCCGGGTAACTGCCGGTGCCACAACAGTGTGTGGCCGTGTACCGCCTGCCTGCGCGCCTTGGCATGCGCAACCAGATTATCCGCCTGGGCCCAACGATACTGCCCCGGCAGCGGGTTGACCAGATCCCATTTCAATGAGTTTTCCGTGGTCACCAGGTTGAATTCCTCTGCAGCAATATCGGCATACAAGGCGCCATCGGGGCGCTCATAGAAACCCAGCAGCGAGGCATATCCGATCAGTACATCGCGGGCTGCGGCCAGTTCTCTCAATCGCGCACCGGGTCTCTGGAAAGCCTGCTCACTGAGTACCTCGAACTTGACCGTACGACTGCCGGTCAACGTGTCGTCGTCGGCATCGCGTGCCAGCAGACGCATTTCGATGTCCCCGGTTGTGCGCGGCACAAAACTGAGAATGGTGATTTTTGGATCAGAATAATGCGGCGTAATCGTCGCCCCGGGTGGTGGGTTCAGAATCTCGAGGCTCGGTACCGTACCGTTCTGATCATCAGCCTTGATATAGGCAACCACCGGATCGTTGACCCTCACCGTATGGTCCCTGATCAAATTGACCACCGGCGGCAGGTTAACGATGGTCGACGGATCACTGGGCATCTTGACCTTGATGCGAATGGTTCTCTGGGTGCGGTAGAACGGGGCAACCGGGTCGGTAGCGGTAATCGTGAACTCGCGTATACCCACTTGCGGCTGCAACGGACGCCAGATCAACGAGCGTGTGCCATTGAAATTGTCCACATAGCGCGCGCCAGCCGGTATGGCGTTGGGGAACAGCCCGGGAATGCCGGCACCATCAGGGTCGATGGGTTTGAACACGACAGTGAGCTCTTGTCCGGCAAAGACTTCAACATCATTCAGATTCTCAAAGACCGGGGCTGCGTTGGTTAACGGATTAACCGAGTCTGGCGTCTGTATGACAGCGGGCAGTGGACCTGCGTCAAAGTCGGCATCGGTCAATGTACCAAAGGTGTCATCCAGATTGCGATCGGGGTTTCTGACGAGGAAAAACTCACGCACGGTACTGACAGGCCCGCTGGCACGAACCGGTTCACTGTCCGCTCCAGGCGCTGGCGTCAGGGGTGGGTTGGGCAGTGGCGCCAGCGGTACGTTGACAGGAACGTCGGTAGAGGGTTCCTCAAGCGGTGCTGTCGGCGTGCCGCCTGAGGTTGAACCACCGGGCTCTGCAGTGGGGGGATCGCCCGCACCGCCGTCGTCAGGCATCTGTGTGCCCGGGTTCACCGGCATGTCCTCAGCCGGATTATCGGATGAGGATGACGACGAGCTGCATCCAGCGAGAATGAGCACGAGGCAAAGACCGATGACGCGGTGTATGGCGTTACCGCCAAGCCGGAAACTGGCTGGCAAACTCAAGTTCATCATGGACAGGGGGGATCGGGTGAATGCTGATGGTGCATAGCGTAGTGCGCGGATGCCTCGCAGAGTGTTACAGCGGCAACAGAACGGCGGTAAAGCGAGCAAAGCGTCTTCTCCTTGAAGGCAATTTGTGATGCCGATACGGTTTATCCATTCAGTTTAGTTGAAGATAAATTGCATGAATGTCACACATTGTCGTGTCGAGTGAGAAAGCCTATGGGAAGTCTGCACCACCTGCCTACCGCTGCCAGTGCACATGCACGCGTGCTGGAAGAACTGGTTGGGGACATGATCAGCAGGCATCCTGATAAACAGGTGGCCAGCGCCTGGGAAGCCATGGCGCGCGAGTCGATGCGACGGTACTCGGCACCGCCGTTGCCCAGTCAACCTGTTCTGGATCTGGATACGATTGAAGGACTCACCACAGCGCAACAAAACCAGCTCTATGCCGTTACACAAGCCTGGCTGGACAGCTACTTCAATGATGTTCGAAGTCAGTTGTTGACGATACATCGGGACATGCTGGGTCTGCAGCGGCGAGTGGCCGAATATGAAGCCCGGGAACGTGAACAACGGCGTAACGATCAAGCGTAATGCGTTTGTTCAGGTCTCACTTTCCAGGCCCTTGATCGTGTTGGCAGGCGGCGGTTCGTCTGCTACAGGCTCGGTTGCCGGTGCATTGCCACCAGCGGCAAGATCGCCGAGTGTCATCATGCGCTTATCGGAAAATCCGATTCTGCCCACGCCGGGTAATTTAATGGCAGGCGGGTACAGGTCAATGCCTGCGGTAAGGCCCAGCAAATTGACCTCTATACCTTCTTCGAGCCCGGCAAGAATCCCTGCATAACCGCGCAGTGATAACTGCGCTCCGGTGCCACTGGGCGTGCGGGCGGCGAAATGACCACCGGGCAGGTAATCCTTGCCGATGGCATTACTGGGTAATTCGAGTCGAAGTTCGGGAACCAGTCTGGCCAGATGCGCCGTAAAGGTGTTGCTGTTGGGCCCCGGCCAGACATGATAGACATCGTTATACGGGTACTGCTCGGCGGCCGCGTGAAGTCTGTCGATGATGGCGTCGACGCGTTCATCACCGCGAATCTGCCTGAGCAGTGTGGGATGGTTGCCAAACCACATGGCATCCGGGGTGCCTCTGCGCACCTGTACGGCATTGCCGCCCCAGTAAACACGATAGCCAATCACTTCCAGTCGTTGGTAGCTTTGCTCATCCGTGCGTTTGGTGGTTACCCAGGTGTGTACGCCAAATGCACCTCGCCAGCGTGCTGCTCTGGCGGCATACACCTGAATAACCGCATCGGCGGTGTCGGCAGACGGGGCCTGTTCCGTGCTTCCGTGGCGGTTGTATTGTCGATAGCCTGCTGAATCGCCGGAGTAGTGGGCTGCAACCATACAACCGACTGGCAGGAAGAAACAGGCGACGATGATGGTGATCAGTCTGAAGATCCAGCGAAGTCGGTATTTCATAACGGTGTTGGTGTGGTGGTTCCGGGCATCGTTCCCTCAGCATCAATTGGTCTGTACGAGTGGACTTGGCAATTGGGTGCCGGTTCCGGTACGCTTCCGCGCATGAAACAGAGACTTGCAGGAAAAAGAGCGCTGGTAACAGCCGCAGCACAGGGTATTGGCGAGGCTACCGCCAGAGCGTTCGC
>CALLPU010000147.1 GCA_938016235.1 uncultured Granulosicoccus sp.
TTTTAGCGCGTGCCTTGAGTCCTGCCTTGAGTAATGGCTACTTTTTCAGTAACTCCGGCCAATTGATATCCCCGGCCGCAATGTTATCTGTCTTGTTAGGCAGCCATTGGGATTGCACAGATTTGTTGTAGTTCAGATACCGTTTTCCTTTGTGGATATCCCATGCTTGCCGGGTCGGTAGGCGCTGTGTAGCCTTGGCTGACTGCCCAGGCGCAATAACCACCATTTTGCGGTGCGAATTTTTCCGGGTCTGACTTGAACGTCTCCAGGTTTTGCCGGGATGCGACATACCAGGTGGCATCATTCCATTCAAACTTGAAATCGCTGCCACCTTCAATGGGTTCACCACTGACAAAGTAGGCTACAGGATCGTATCCATCGATGGACTTGCCAGTAAAGGTCTGGTGACTTCAGCAAATGACCAACAGCGTCGGCGTGTTCAAATGGAATTAATGTGCGGTCTGTTTTTTGGCAAAGGGAAGCCGTTCAATAATACTGGCTATGATGAAGCCGACAATGAAACCAACGATGGCAGAAACGATTGTATTCACCAACCAGGCGAGAAATCCACCAATACCACCAATACCGGCGACTGCTGACTCGAGGTGATGGACCAGGTTGTAGGGTAAGTGCACCCCCAGCTCATGCAGACCAACAAGGAGGATATGGCCACCTACCCAAAGCATGGCCGCGGTGCCGACGACAGACAGAACCAGCATGACTTTCGGCATGGACGCCACCAGAAACCGACCAACTTTCTGAGCTGTGGTGTTTGTCCGTTGCGCTAGTGAAAGACCCATGTCGTCCATCTTGACAATGAATGCAACCGCACCATAGACAACGGCGGTGATAAAAATGGCAACAACGACAAGTATGACCGAGCGCATCGCCAGCGTCTGATCCAGCACTTCCTTTAGCGATATCACCATGATTTCGGCGGACAAGATAAAGTCGGTTCTGATGGCGCTGGCAATGTTCTCTGCTTCTGCCTCCGGTCCTTTCACTACCGCTGGTACATCATGGTCGTGGTCGTCTTTTTTCAAACTATGTATGACTTTATGAGCGCCCTCGTAACACAGAAAGGCACCACCAGCCATGAGGATGATCTCGACCAGCATTGGTGCAACTGCGCTCAACAGTAGCACCACTGGCAAGATGAACAGCAGCTTGTTGCGCAACGAGCCAATCGCGATTTTCTTGATAATCGGCAATTCGCGCTCAGCCGCCAGGCCTTGTACGTATTGTGGTGTGACGGCAGCGTCATCGATCACCACGCCGGCTGCTTTTACGCTAGCTCGGCCAGCCGCTGCACCGATGTCATCAAGAGATGCGGCTGCCATTTTTGCCAGCGCTGCCACATCGTCCAGAAGCCCTATTAGTCCTGCTGCCATTTCGTTGTCAATCTAGGCAAGTCTGTTGGGTTACAGGATAAATGATTTCGTCCCGGCACACACTGCCTGATCATCTCTGCATGCCGAGCTAGTGGCCCGTCCAGTGGCATCACAGCGCTACCTCAATCCTGGCTGGCAATTCTGTGCTCAGATGGGTTCTGCTGTCTCGATGATCACGATGCCGCTCTCCACCTTGAACCTGATATGGGCTGGGCCGATCATGACCCCCCAGCACTGGCCCGCTTCACCGTCTTTCCCGCGCTCATGTGCAGGGCGTGGATCCTGGGTCAATGTCTGCTCGACCAGCGTCTTCAGACCGTGTGAGCCAGATGCCACCAGATCGCTGCCGGTTTCAATCTCCTTCAAACGCTGCAGCGCACTGGAATTCCAGATGACACTCAGGCCATTCTCAGCTGGTTTTGCCCAGTCGGATCTGGCGTTAGCAACGTAGTCCGCGTACGGCAAATAGGGCTTGATGTCGAGCACGGGTGTTCCATCGAGAAAATCTCCACCCGCGACAATGACCCGGTACCGATCTTCATCGAAAGACACTTCTTGCAAGGCCACCACGCTTAGGCCGACCGGGTTTGGCCGATTGGGGCTGCGTGTGGCGTACACGCCCTTCGTCGTGTTGCCGCCAAGCAGTGGTGGCTGGACCAGAGGTTTGACACGTTTATAGTGCTGGCGATGAAAGACAAGAACGACCCAGAGGTGAGAAAATGCACCGAGATCACGCAGTGCCAACTTGTTGTCGCTTGTAGGTTCGAACTCTATGGCTGCAATCGCGCTCTCTACCAGTCCGGGTTGTCTGGGTATGCCAAATCGCTGGCTGTAGCATGACCGAATAGTGGCAATGGCATCCATCGAAAAAGTTTTACTGCTCATTCGGTCATCCCCAGGCCACAGTCAATGACACAGTGCACTAAGATCAGCATGATCGACGACTTCGGCCCTCCCTGTGTAACGGGAGTGTAGCGGCCCTGGTTAGGCTTTTATTTCATTACAGATGCGTCTGACGGGCGCTCATCGGCATGCCGCCTGCTTTCTTTAATCGCGCTGGTTGCGGGGCTCTTTCAATAAAGTGAGCGAGAAAGCTGCAGATCGGTTTGACGGACCCCAATCTAGCGACTATTAAATTTAGTGTCATGTTCGTCGTTTTGGTGACGCCTATATGCACGCTGCCTCGTGCCAGGGCCGACATTTCCCGCGACGATTGTTTGCCCTATAACAAAATACGCTGGTGAGAGAACCTATGCCCAACCGCAATCCCGTCATATTCAAGAGAAGCCTGCTGGCTGTCGCCATTGTGTCATTGAGTGCCTGCTCCACGACACCGCGCATTCAGGACTACGACCTGAGCAGAGTCGGCGATGGAATCCTGAAAGCCGGCCGCACCACTGCCGATGTCAGTGAACGTGTCTGGGACCGTACTACCTATCTACTGGGTTTCAGCGATGGCGACACCGTCAGCGATGAAAACCTGCTGATGGATGAAGTGGATCTGGCCATGAGCCAGGAAGATGCCGTGATGCCAGCCGATCTGGAAATTCGCCCAGTCTCAGTGCCACAAGCCATCGCCAACCCGGCTGAGGATACGTTGCAGAGCCTTGACGGCATTGAACTGGATAACGTTGAGCTGGCCCAGAGCGATTCAGTTCCAGCCTTGCCAGATGCGTTAGAGCTGGATTCAGAGTCGCTGGTTGCCGTTGAAGATCTCGTTCACGAGGTTGCCAGTGCAGAAACCCTGTGGGATATCGCCAAGAAAACCACCGGCGATGCCAACAACTGGCATGTGCTGGCCGACGTCAACAACCTGTCACCCAACGCTTCGGTGTTCCCGGGCCAGCAGCTGATCATCCCTTCCGACATGGTCAAGCCAGGCTATCTTGATACGCCCGACGAGGCTGTGCAGCAAGCCGACGCAGAAATCCTGATTGATACACAGAATATCGCCGCAAACACAGCCACTGCGGCTTCAGACCAGGTGGAGTTGCTGGCAACCGCCGCCACGGACGCCGTCGAGTCTGGGCAACGATTGGCCATTCCCGATGCTGACAGCTCTGAGCCGGTAACCGAGCTTGTGGCACTGAACGACACCGCCATCGAGCTGGGTGCTGGCGAAACTCTGTGGGATTTTGCCAAGCGAACAACCGGAGACGCCACCAACTGGCAGGCCATCGCAAGCCATAACAACTTCACCGACAAACAGGCTGTTGTGGTGCGTGCCGGGCAATCCATCCGGGTGCCTGAGCAGTTGCTGAAGCCGGATTTTGCGGATGAGGGTACCGTTCAGATCGAAGCGCCTGAAGTGGCTGCCGCAGAGCCGGTTGTCGTCGAACCTGAAGCGGAAGCACTGACAGCTCCTGCAGAGACCATCAGCATTGCGGATGAAACGGCCGTTGAAGCCAGTAGTGAGCTCCTGGCGGAAGCCTCAACACTGGATGAAACTCAGCCGCTGGCTGACGAAACAACCCCCATCAAGATCGTTGAAGCCACGTTCAAGACCGATACGAACCTGCTCCCCGAAACCCTTGAGCAGCCTGCTCAGGCAGTGGACACCACCGCCATGACTGATGTGGCTCACGGAGAAATCATGGTTAGCGGCACCTACTACCCCAAGGCGATTTACAACGACGCCGATTTCTCTTCCAGTTTGCTGATGCGAGTATCACCGGGAACCACGTTGCAGGTGTCCAAAGCCATGGGTAACTGGTTTGAAGTTGAAACCGACAAAGGTGTTGGCTACGTCCATCAGCGAGACATCAAGTAAGGTCGTTAAAAACGGCTGGTACAGCGCACACGCACAGCAGCAAGTACGCTGCACTGCAGCACTGAAGGGGACGATTTCAGTTCCGTAATAGATGGCTCCAGCATCGCTGGTGAGCAGAAAAAAGCCCGGCTGATCTGATCAGCTCGGGCTTTTTTTTTACCTGTATTCCCCTACGCCTCCGGCTTAACTGACTGTTTTTACTTGCGTAAACGTCAATAAGAGCCCACACCCTAATCTGTCATGCTCGACACAAAACGGCTTGCATGACGACGTTTTTGAGGCCCGTTTCTCGCTCTGGCACGTCGATATCCAACCTTGTTCGCAGCCATGGACTTGGCTTCGACGCACAATCTGCTTCAAGATTGACCCGCCACCAGATGAAATCGAACGATTTGACGAAAAACATGATTCGTCGCCGGTCGGTTCTCATGGGTCAAGAACAACACTGTGTGAACGGAACAACAATGAAAAAGAGCACAAGTATTGTCAGCGTCAGCATCATCGGCTTGTTACTCATAAGCCTTCAAGGCTGTGCCCTGACGTCCAATGGAAACCAGTCGCAGGCCATAGACGATGCCACCGCCTATGACACGATTGTGGAGCACATGATAGAACCCGGCGACAGGCTCGTTGATCTGTCATCCCGATACACCGGCGAGCGTAGCCTCTGGGGTGCGATAGCGGCCTACAACAACATCACAGACCCTCGGGCGCTGCGCATCGGCGATATCGTCGCTATCCCGTACGCGTTGATCCCTGATGACATGAGAACAGACGAGCTGCAGCTCGCTACGCGGCCACTGACGCAAAATACAGAATCCGTTGATGTTGCCAGCACCAACAGCGCACCGTCCAAACCATCAGTTACACCCACTAATTCGCTGGCATTGAAGCGCGAAACCACGACATCACCGGATGTTATCGTGCAGCCCGTGGTGACCAATAAAACGTTCGATCTGAACCCTATTGACCAATCGGAACTGCGGCATTCCAACAAGGCCTCAGAAGCGGCGACTGTGAGAGTGGTTGGCACGTACTACCCCAAAGGCGTGTATCAGCAACCTGCGAGTTACTCCACGCTCATCATGCGAGTAGCACCAGGCACCGTGTTTGAACTGGAGCGTGAGGTCAACGACTGGTACAAGGTGATCACCGCCGATGGCGTGGGGTACCTGCGGGCTGTTGACGGTGTCGTCGTCATGCCGAATTAACGCACCATGACTTGCCAGCGGCGCCACTACCATCAGGGCAGAGACGCACGCAAACACAGTCGGTCTATCCAGCTACGGGCCAACACGTGTCGTTGACTGGGTTAACGCGGCAAGCGAGCCAGATACCAGCATGCTTGATATGCTGTCGCCCACTCCTATCGTAATTATTCCGATTTCACCATGGCAAACCGGCTACTGACGTTAGTCAGGCATGGCAAGTCCAGTTGGCAAATAGCCGGACAATCCGATCACGATCGGCCTTTGAATGAACGCGGCCGACGAGATGCCCCTGCCATGGCCCAACGCCTGGCGGAGCGTGGTTGCATTCCTGATCGGATACTGTGCAGCTCGGCAGTGCGAACGCAGGAAACCGCTCACTATTTCTCTGAGCACTGGGGGTTGGCAGATGACGCCATCGTTACCAGTGCAGATCTCTACCTGGCATCGCCAGCGACCCTGTTGTCGGTATTACAGCAACTGGGAACCGACAGCTCGCACACCATGATCATTGCGCACAACCCGGGGCTCGAGGATTTAAGTGCGTTGCTGTCCCCTGCGTGCATCAGCCCAATGCCCACTTTGGGCATTCGTCACTTCCAATACCGTGCTGACATGAACATCAGCCGGGTGGCCGCTAATCAGGGCTCTTCAACCGGTACCTCGTTCGGATCAACCGACTCGTCGTCTATCTCGCAGAACGATCCGGTCGGAGGAGCGAGTACAGCGCTATTGTTCGAAGACTACCCCAAGAACCTATAACGTTGACTCACCGTCGGCCTCGACCTTAGTCAGCTCAATGGACGGCTTGTCGCCCTTACGATAATTGCCCGGATTTTCCAGCATGCCCGCATACGCCTTGTCGCGTGCCTCAGCCGAGTCATACCAACGCTCACTCGACCACGCGTCACCCAATAGATGGGGAGCTGACATCGGATCATTGTCGGGCATTTTTACGACGATACCGAAGCGCTTGTTGCTGCTAGCTGACATACGAACCCTTTCATTCCAGAGAAGCGGCGATTATCCAACACTCCACCACGATTGGATACCGGTTGATGCAAACGTTTTGCGGCACACGGTTATCTCGCGTGCTGGGGCGTTTATCGGCGACCTTCAACGGTTACTGGATTGCCAGAGACCCTTTTTGAGCACGATGACCGGCCAGGCGATCGGCAATTTAGGGCAATTTCGGTGACTCGCGAGGTTTTGGAGGATAATACCGACACATTCGCATTGGATAACACGAACATGCTCCACCGACTCGGCCTCGTTATTGGCCTTAGCTCTTTGCTGTTCCTTACAGCTTGCACACAGGAATCCCAGAACAAGATCGGAAGATCCATTCAGAACTGGACAGGCACCGACGGCATCATCGAAATCTACGCCGGTGACAAGCTGGTCAAGCGATTCATGAAAATTGACAAGCTTTCAACCGCTGCGGGTACCAGCAACGGGGTCGACAGGCCCTATCGATTCGGCTATGGCGTTATGGATGCCAACCTGAACGGTACCGTCGACAGTGGCGAGAAAAAAGTCTATTTCGAGTTCAGTGACTACTCAACGTCTTACGTGTTTTTCGAAGATCCCAGCTGATCACCCGGATTATGCGCCAACCAAGTCACATTTAAGTCTTCTAATTCAATAATTTATTTGACTTATCTACAGTGCCAACTAAAGTCTTGATGCGTGTCCCAATCGATAGTTGGTGTCACGTTCTCACCCCCAAATCGGGCCCGCTTGTCGGGCCCTTTTTTTTTGAGGGTCGGACCGCGCTATACTGCGCGCCGCAACCGAGGTGAACACTATGCGGATGGACTATTTCAGCGACTTGGTCGAACAGGCAATCGCCGACACACAGGCTGAAATCACAGGTGATGGCAGCAAGTTTGAAGCGCGCGTCGTCAGTGATTCATTCGAGGGCCTCACAACCTTGAAGCGCCACAAGATGGTGTATGCCGTGCTGGACGAACATATCAAGTCCGGTGCCATACACGCGTTAACAATCAAGGCCTTCACCAAGGATGAGTGGAGCAGCGCCTCTTCCTCCTGAGCACCAATCACCGCCATTCCCGGGGCAAGACCGCTCGTTAAGGTCACTGAGCCCGGGAATTCGCCACGCACTGCCTCCGGCGGCCAGCAGGCCTTGAATCCTGCCAGATGGCCCGGATTTCGCTTCCACCGTCTTAAGAATCGACACCGACAGCCCTGAAAACCACTCAAGGGCTGGCTGGTCGACGTTATCTGCAGAGAATGGTCAGTGAGCGGGATGGGACAACCGAACGAGTGTAACGAGCAGCAAGGGCAGAAGAGACGCTCCTGGGTGCACTCCCTTGCCGAGATTATCCGGCAGACAGACGACATCGAAGAGTCACGCATGAAGACCATGCTCTCGTGCGATCTGACATCGACAAAACCTGCGCTCTACGTGCCACCGGACATGGCCGAGCTTCAGCCGCAGAGCCTGCGGTATCTTCACATGTTTGCACAGCTCAACGAGCTTCGACTGATTGAAGATCGAAGGCGCGTGGAAGTACAGCCCATCATTGAGCAACGCGATACCAAGCCCCCCACCATTGCACTGGGGTTGAGCATGTTGCTAAAGCAGTCGGGCATGCCCGGACTTGCCCGCTCTCTTTCCAATCCTCATCGCCTGAACGCAGACAGCCCGCACATCGGCATCGCCCGATTGATACAGATGGCCGACTTCTCGGCAGCCGATTCCAAGCGAACGGTCATGCTGCCCAACAAGTTCATCGTGGACGTGCTGGATAATGACACCCAGCCCATTGCCGGCTATGCCTGCAAGCTCGTATCCGCAAACGCCACCACCGTACTCAGTCATTTCGATTCCCCTTACTTTCGTGCTATCGGCTACTCCGCCGGAACCCAGTACGTGGTGCACGCCTGCCTGGCTGGTGGACCGCTTCACAGCCCTGAGTTGTGGACGCACTTGCACACGTTGAGCCGTACAGACTTTCGGTTTCAGCTATTCCCCGGACGCAAGCCTGCGCACGACTTCGGTTTGTTCTACGCCACCTTCTATATCGACCTGTGCGAAGCACCCACAGCCTGGTGGATCGATGACACTGCCGATGCTGTCGACGATAAGCCGTATTTTTCAGAGCTCAAAGAACAGAGCACAGTACGACGAGCCGGCTGAGCACTTTCCCCACGCGATAGGTTAGTCTTCGCACCAGCAGTGGTTTGCGCACACACTGCCTGCTCAGTCCCCGGCTGTGATGCACACGCTGATCACGTTTTTCAAGCGCACAATAATCACCAGACACGTATGTCACTTATTCGAGTGCAGAACGCCTCCATTGCCTTTGGCCCAACCACCGTGCTGGACAATGTGACCATGACGGTGGAAGCCGGTGCTCGTACCGCACTGGTTGGCCGCAACGGTGAAGGCAAGTCCACGCTGCTGAAGATCCTGTCGAATGCCTTACAACCCGATACCGGCGAGGTCATCACACGCTCTGGCCTGAAGTGCGCGTATTTGCCGCAGGCGGTTCCCACGGATTTTACCGGCACCACCTACGATGTCGTGGCGTCTGGCCTGGCCAGTGCCGGCCATCTGCTCAGCCAGTACCATCGTGAATCCCAGCGCATGGCTGCCGGGCATACAACGGTAGAAGGCACGGAGAAGCCGCTGATTGATCACCTGAGCAAGTTGCAGGATCAGATTGATACGCTAAACGGCTGGGCAATGATTCAGACAGTGGAACAGACTCTGTCCAAGATGCAGCTGGACATGGACATCAACGTTGAAAGCCTCTCTGGAGGCATGAAGCGTCGTGTCGTACTGGCACGAGCACTGGTCACGGAGCCGGATGTTCTACTGCTCGACGAGCCCACCAACCATCTGGATATCGGTGCTGTTGCCTGGCTGGAGAATCACCTGGCCTCGCTGCGCTGTGCGCTGGTATTCGTCACTCACGATAGAAAATTTCTGGACTCCATCGCCAATCACATCTGCGAAATTGATCGAGGCAACTTGACCGAGTGGCCCGGCGGATTCGCAGCCTATCGCATCAACAAACAACAGATGCTGGAAGTAGAGGCTCAACAGAATGCCTTGTTTGACAAGAAGCTGGCGCAAGAGGAGGCCTGGATAAGGCAGGGCATCAAGGCGCGACGCACCAGAAACGAAGGACGAGTGCGGGCGTTGAAAAAACTCCGGGAACAACACGCGGCTCGCCGCTCTGTCACCGGTACCGCGCGGATGTCTGTCAATCAGGCTGACAACTCCGGCAAGATCATCTTCGAAACCGATCAACTTGGCTTCAACCACGGTGACAGAAACATCATCAGCAACCTCTCAACCGTTGTGTTGCGAGAGGATCGTATCGGTATCATCGGGCCCAACGGCTGTGGCAAGTCAACGCTGGTGAAACTGCTGGTGGGTGAACTGACGCCAACCTCAGGCACGGTGAAGCAAGGCACACAACTGGAGGTGGCCTATTACGACCAGCTACGAACGGTACTGGATACCAAACTCTCCGCCGCAGATAACGTGAGCGGTGGCCGCGATACCGTGGACGTGAACGGTACGCCTCGGCATATCATGAGTTACATGCAGGATTTTCTGTTTGAACCCTCAAGAGCGCGCGCACCTATCACCGCACTCTCGGGTGGTGAGATGGGCAGACTCATGCTGGCCAAACTGTTTCTCAAGCCTTCCAATCTGATTGTGCTGGACGAACCGAGTAACGATCTGGACATCGAAACACTGGAGTTGCTTGAAGCACTGCTGGCAGACTACAAGGGCACCGTGATTTTGATCAGTCACGACAGACAACTGCTGGAAAACGTGGTTACCCGAAGCCTGGTGTACCAGGGTGAGGGCAAGTTCATTGATGTTGCCGGTGGCTACGAGGACTTCGAAAGAGAACGGGCGAAATCCAAGACATTGAAGCCGGTGTTCGAAAGCTCGCGCCCGGTACACAGCGCCCAGCCAGCGTCATCTGCCAATCAGGCATCCGATACCAAACCGTCCAAGGCTGGCAAATCGCCGAAGAAACTCACCTACGCAGAAGATCTGGAGCTCAAGAAGTTGCCAGACGATATCAACAAACTGGAAGCGGACATCAGTCGCATTCACGAAGCCATGAACAGCCCCGATTTCTACGCAGACAAAGCGCACGCCGACAAGCAGATAGCGCAAGCGGCGCAGCAGCAGGAAAAACTCGATACTCTATATGCGCGATGGGAAGTACTGGAGGAAAAGCAATCAGGTTAGTGGCTCGTGCGGCAGAGACTCCCTACTCTGAACACCTTCGATTCGAGGATGATTTACCGCGCGGACTTCCGGGATTGCCGGCGTTGTCTCTCTGCATCGAGTAATGCCCGCTTTCGATCCAGCCCCCACCGGTAACCACCCAGCCCCCCATCACCGCGTAAAATCCGGTGACAGGGAATCAGTACACCAATGCGGTTGGCCGCACAGGCCGATGCAACAGCTCGTACCGCCTTGGGCTTGTCGATATGCTTGGCCAGCTCTGTGTAAGACAGCACATCACCCTCCCGCACGCTTAGCAAAAACTGCCAGACTTTCATCTGAAAGACCGTACCGCGAATGTCCAGTGGCAGTTCCGGCCTGGGAGCGCCGTTGCTGATATGCCGATCCACCGCTTCCATCCATGCATCCAGTTCTACCGCCTGCTGAGCCGGTGATGCGTTCAATGTGGCCTTGGGAAACTCTTTCTCCAGTTCAGCTATTAGAGCTTGTTCATTGTCACCAAACTGAACGAAGCACACGCCCTTGTCGGTTGCGGCCATTGCCATGAGGCCAAGCGCGGTTCCTCGACACGCATAGTGGATGGTTTCACCCTGCCCCCCAGCCCGATAGGCTTTAGGCGACATGCCAATATTGCGCGTCGCTTCGCCATAGACTCGGCTGATCGATCCGTATCCGGAAGAGAATATTGCGTCGGTGACACCGCTACCCTGTTTCAGTGACTGCTTGAATCGGCGCATGCGCAGCGCATCCTGATACGCTTTGGGCGACACGCCAAAAGCACCTTTGAACAGTCTTTGCAGTCTGGATGCAGACATCTCCGCAATACCTGCCAGATGATCCAGCGTCAGGCGTTCATCAGCATGACTCTCAATATGGCGCGCTATCTCGACAAGCTCAGTAATGCAGGGAACTGCCTGTGTGGGCTGGCAGCGCTTGCAGGGCCGAAAACCTGCCAACAGGGCCGCCTCGTTACTGGGGAAGAATCTCAGGTTGTCAGGCTTGGCTTGGCGTGACGCACACGACGGGCAGCAGAAAACACCTGTCGTTATAACACCGTAGGTGAACTGCCCGTCGAAAGAGGTATCCCGAGAGGCAATCGCGTTACGCATGGTCTGTTCTGTTGGCATCGACATCAGCAGCTCCGACATGAAAAACGGTAAATGCCATTGGGCCCGAATGGAACGGGGACATCCATCCGATTCTTGCACGACAATGTACAGCCGTCATAAACGATACACTGCAAGAATCGGATGTTTCGCAAACCTGCGTTCTGGTAGCGTGGCCAATATCCTGACTGAAGGCTTGATTCCAGACAATGGCTCAACAACAGGTTCCCCGTATCGACCTGACATCCGGCTTGCTGCTGCTCGCGTTGGCAACCGTCTGGGGTGGCTCATTCTTCTTCGCAGAAATTGCCCTGCGGGAGGTACCACCGCTCACCATCTCACTGCATCGTGTTTTCTGGGCAGCACTCGCCCTGTTTTTCGTCGTGATGTGGATGCGTATACCGTTTCCCAGATCCATCAGAGCGTGGCTCTGTTATCTGGTCATGGGGGCACTGAATAATGCCATTCCGTTTTCTCTGATTTTCTGGGGTCAGGTCACCATCGATAGTGGACTGGCCTCGATACTCAACGGTACAACGGCGGTCTTTGGCGCGCTGGTCGCAGGTCTGCTACTCGCCGATGAACGCCTGACAGCGCGAAAAGTCATCGGCGCCTTGTTCGGTTTGTTCGGAGTGGCAGTCATCATGGGCATCGATGCACTGACAAACTTTGATCTGCAAAACCTTGCTCAACTTGCCGTCATGGGCGCTGCGCTGTCTTACTCTTTCGCAGGCGTGTGGGGCAAGAAATTCCTGTCTGGCTATCCGCCGATCATGAACGCATTTGGCATGCTGGCAGGTGCAACCGTGCTGATGATTCCTGTCGTGGCTTTTACCGAAGGGCCACCCGCACTGAATTTGTCGATTGAAGTCTGGGCAGCATTGATCGCCCTGGCGCTGCTTTCAACGGCACTGGCCTATCTACTGTATTTCAAGATACTCGTACGTGCAGGCTCAGCTAACCTGATGCTGGTGACCCTGCTGATTCCGCCGGTGGCTATCGCTCTAAGCACTACCTTTCTGGGTGAAACGCTGGCGTTCGAATCACTACTGGGATTTGCCATCATTGCGGTGGGTCTGGCCATAACCGACGGCAGGCTGCTCGATCGCCTGACCCGAACGTCACATTGACAAGGGTGGCTCCATTGAGTGCCGGGTTATCAGCGTTACTGAGTAACCGGCGTGACTTTGGCTAGGCGGCTATCGAGTAAATCTCCGCTCTGGCTCAGTAACGGGTAGGCAACCGCAGCGAACAGCGAATTGATCTGGCGTAAAGAGCGTATGGTCTCCAGGTGAATGTTGCTGGTTTCAATACTTGCCGGTGTACCCGATTGCAGCCGCTGATAGTGTTGCTCGTTACTTTGCTGCTCCAGATGCCGTAACCGGTCTTTCTCCTCGACCAACCGGCGAGCGAAAGCAAGATTCCCCGATACCAGTGTGTTAAACGCCAGGTGCATATTGGTAATCACCTGTTTGTGCAGCTCAATCAGCTCTTCCCACCCCTGGGCTGAGAACGTCAGGCATTCGCGGTGCTTGGTATACGCCAACTGCAGCAGGTTCTTCGCGATGACATCACCCACCGATTCCAGGTTGACCGCAAAGTTGATCAGCGCAAGCTTCTGCCGCTTGTCCTGCTCTGACAAATGCCGATCATCGATGTCGGCAACATACAACTTGATGGAGGAATGCATCCGGTTCACTTGCTGCTCCAGATCCAGAATTCTGGCAGTGGCAGCAGGATCGGTTTTTTCATACAACCGCATGATGGGTGTGAACATGATGTTGATCACATCGGCCATGCGCAAGCATTCACGACTGGCGCTGGCCAGCGCTAACTGTGGTGTGTGAATGACGCTCCTGTCTAACGCCGACCGGGGTTCACTCAAGGCATCAGCCCCCTCCTTGATCAGCTCTTCATCTGGAATCAACAACCGTGTCAGCGATTCCATGAAACCAGTCAGAGGCAGGCAAACCACCAATAGCACAGCGTTGAATCCCACATGTGCATAAACCACCCAGCTGGCAGCCTCGGTAACCGACGCCGGTTGCGGCAGAACCAGTGTGGGTAGCACAAACAATACAACACCTGCCATCAACAGGCGGAACAGCAGATTGGCGGTGGGGATGCGCCGCCCTTTTGCACCCTGCTCGCGCGTGAGCATGTAAGCGATCACGCCACTACCCAGGTTAGCGCCCAGCACATAGCCGAGGGCCGCACCAAAGGGCACCACCGCCTGCGCTACCAACGTGGC
This sequence comes from uncultured Granulosicoccus sp., assembly GCA_938016235.1. Classification (GTDB taxonomy): domain Bacteria; phylum Pseudomonadota; class Gammaproteobacteria; order Granulosicoccales; family Granulosicoccaceae; genus Granulosicoccus. The sequence goes on from CALLPU010000147.1 coordinate 13,972, forward strand.
AATTAACAACACGGAGGCAACACTGGAATGCAGCAGCCACGTCACCATGATGCCAATCAGAAACGAGGTGACCAGATCGGTGTCAAGGTAGTGCATGACATCCACCAGGAAGGCGCTGTCTTTCAGCGGTATGGTGGCCTCACTGAGCAACTGCAGCGAGATCAGAATCATGCCAATGCCCAGCACAATCCGCCCCATCTGCCGGACGTACCCGGTACGCCCCTTGAAGAAAAGCAACCCGCCTATGATCAGCAGAACAGGAATAAACCCCTGAACATTGAACGAGAGAATCTGTGCGACCACAGCTGAGCCCAGATCTGCACCGAGCAGCAAGGCAATGCCCTGACCCACGCTGATAACGTCCGTTGCGGCGAATCCGGCGGCAAGAACAGCAACCGCCGTTGAGCTTTGCAGCAACAACGCAACACTGGTACCCATGAAGGCCGCCTTGATACGCCCGCCGGCAGAGCGCCGGATGGCTGCTCTCAGCTCGTCTCCCTTTGCACGCTCAAAACCGGTTCTGACCATTCGCACCGACCAGAGCAATAAAGCCACGGCTCCGGCGACGTTGATCAGTAAAAGTAATATTTCCAACTGGCTCCTGTTTATTTTTATGTCAGCCGCGTCGCTGCGGTGACGAATGCCCGAAAGCCCGCCCTGAATCGGGAAGGCAGCGAGCATCAGGCTGTTCTTAATTGTTCTACTAACGACCTTATCAACAAATATCCGCTTTGGCGATAAAAACTCTGTATTTCATACGAAATAGCATATACCATCTAACGAACGTTTTCTATTTTCTAACGAAAGCCTGTCTCATTCGCGTGATGAAGCTATCCGATCGCCAAACCCAGATAATGGACCTGCTCAGCAGCCGCGGCGGCACGCTGTCGAGTAGCGAGCTCACTGAGAGCTTTGACGTATCGGTACAAACCATTCGCAAGGATCTGAACGATCTCAGCGACCTCGGCGTTGTTCGTCGGGTGCACGGCGGCATCACCCTGCCTACACAAAGCCGTAACCTGTCCTTCACCAATCGGCAGGTCATCAATTTCGACGAAAAGAAACACATTGCCATGCTCACCGCCGCCCAGATCCCGGACGGTGCCAGCCTGTTTCTGGGCATTGGCACAACGCCGGGTCAGATCGCCGAACATCTGGTTCACCACAATGGGCTGAAAGTGATTACCAACAATCTGAACGCCGCACTTTCATTGTGCTGTAACACGAATAACGAAACATACATGGTAGGTGGCCGAGTTCGGCATACCGATGAAGACGTGGTCGGTGAAGAGGCCACATCACAGCTTAGAAATTTTCAAGTCAACTACGGCATCTGCGGTGTTGCAGGCATCTCCGAATCAGGTCACTTACTCAATTTTTCCAGTGAAGAGTCTTACTTGTTCAAAGCCATACTGGAAAATTGCGAGAAACGCCTGCTGGTGGCTGACCATCATAAATTCATGCGCAGTGCTCCGGTGAAAAGTGGTCACTTGCGCGATTTTGATTTACTACTGACCGACTCTGTCCCTCCTCAGCTGCAAGCCTTGTGTGATGAAGCAGAGCTTAGTGTGGTGACCAAACTGGATGACATAAGCTGATGAGTCCTTTCCTCCGTGTCGCGGGATTGTGCCGGTACTATGACGACGTTGCCGCGGTCAACGACATCAGCTTTGATGTTGGCGAAGGCGAATTTGTGGCATTGCTGGGGCCGAGCGGTTGCGGCAAGTCCACCACGCTGAAGATGATTGCCGGCCTGGAACAACCCGATGGCGGTGACATCATCATCAACGAGCAGAGTGTGCTGAACCAATCACCCGGTGATCGCAACCTGTCCATGGTGTTTCAGTCCTATGCCCTGTTTCCACACTTGAGCGTGAAGGAAAACATCATCTTCGGGCTCAAGGCTCGCAAGGTGCCCAAAACCGAACAACAGAAACGTCTGGACTCTGCCGTGGACATGGTGGATCTAAGGCCGCACATGAACAAGAAGCCCGGGCAACTCTCTGGCGGACAGTCGCAGCGCGTGGCACTGGCGCGCAGCATTGTGTCCAACGCACCCTTGTGTCTGATGGACGAACCCCTGTCCAACCTTGACACCAAGCTTCGCGCCGACATGCGATCTGAAATTCGGCAACTGCAGAAGCAACTGAAACTGACCGTAATCTATGTCACTCACGATCAGGTTGAAGCCATGAGCATGGCAGACAAGATCATTCTGCTTAATCAGGGCTGCATTGAACAGGCGGCCGAGCCGGAAATTTTCTACGAGCAACCACAAACCACGTTTGTGGCCTCATTCATTGGTCACCCTCCCATGAATCTGATTGAATGCAACGGCGTCAAGGTAGGGGTCAGACCCGAACACGTTAGCCTGGTTGAGCAAAACGGCCTGGACGTGACGGTGAATGAAAGCGACTACCAGGGCTCTGAAACCATCCTGACTACCACCTACCAAAGCTCCACCATACGGGCATGCCTGCAAGGCAAGCAGACGGTTCCCGGCGGCTCTTCGGTGAAAGTTCGGTGGGAGCCGGATGCCGAACATCATTTCGATTCCACCACAGGGCGCCGGATAGACCCCCAGCGGGCACTATTGCCCTTTTCCTGATTAACGATCCTCGAAACGCAGATACACAGATACACAGATACACAGATACACAGATACACCAATACACCAATACACCAATACACCAATACACCAACACGCTGTCTCATCAATACCACTAAGAACCAACCCCGGAGAAATAACGAATGTGGATTCATAGATTCAAACAAACCCTGATCGCAGGCGCGCTGTGTGCGTTTGCAGCACCGGCACTGGCCAACACAGAGCTCACCATGTTCTACCCGGTTGCGGTAGGCGGTGCGCTAACCAAAATCGTAGACGGTATTGTTGCGGATTTTGAAAAAGAGAACCCGGACATCGACGTCACTGCCATCTATGCCGGTAACTATAACGATGCTCGCGTGAAAGCCCTGGCTGCCTTGCAGAGCGGTGATCCCGCCCAGCTCTCGGTCATGTTTTCCATTGACGTGCACGAGCTGATGGACCTGGATGCCATCGTACCGTTCGACGACGTTGTCAGTACACAAGAGGAAAAAGACTGGCTGGCCAGCTTCTATCCTGCTCTGATGGAAAACGGTGTGGTGGATGGCAAGACTTACGGCGTACCGTTTCAGCGCTCAACCATTGTCATGTACTACAACAAGGATCTGTTTCGCGCTGCCGGGCTCGACCCTGAAAAGCCGCCCACCACCTGGGAAGAGCTGGCCGAGATGGGTGCAGCACTTACCGTCAAGAACAGCGATGGCAATGTGGATCAATGGGGTGCCATGATTCCGTCTACCGGATACCCATACTGGATGTTCGGAGCGCTCACCAAGCAGCAAGGCCAAGTGCTGATGAACCAGGCTGGCAACGAAACCTACTTCAACCATCCCAAGGTGATCG
>CALLPU010000148.1 GCA_938016235.1 uncultured Granulosicoccus sp.
GCATCAAGTTCCGGCGTGACGACATGCACGCTGGCACCGGCTTCGGTATCACCCGCGTCCAGTGCCTGACGATGCGTATTCAGACCCGGATACAGCGGCAACAGGGAAGGATGAATGTTCAGGATACGATCTGGCCATTGATGAACGAATTCAGGTGTAAGAATGCGCATGAATCCTGCCAGAATGATCCAGTCTGGATTGATGGAGAGCAGTTGGGCGTGCACCGCATTATCGAAGTCCGACCGGGCTGGATAGGCGGTATGGTCAATGACGACTGTTTTTAGTCCTCGTGACTCTGCAGAGCTGATCCCGGGGGCATTCGGTCGGTTGCTGATGACCAGGTCGATCGACGCATTCAGAGTGCCATCGCTGCAGGCATCGGCGATAGCCAGCATGTTCGAGCCGCGACCCGAAATCAGTACTGCCAGAGAACGAGGCCGGGGCGTATCGGCGTCAGTCGGCAACATACTGGACACTGGCATCACCGCTGGCGTTGTCGATTGAGCCAATCTCCCAGGCCTGTTCGCCACCTTGCTGCAGTGTCTGTATAACAGCGGCCGCATCGGCCTGGTTCACGACCAGCACCATGCCAATACCGCAATTGAAGGTTTTCAGCAGTTCTGCGTGACTGATGTTGCCGGTATCCTGCAACCAGTTGAAGATGACCGGTTGCTGCCAACGACTCCGGTTGATCGTGGCCACCGTGTTGGCAGGCAGCACGCGGGGTATGTTTTCGGTCAGACCACCGCCGGTGATGTGAGCGATGGCATGCACGGCATGTGACTGGATCACCTTTGCCACTGATTTGGCATAAATGCGTGTGGGAGCCAGAAGGGTCTTTCCCAGGGTGCGATCGTCGTCAGCGTTGCGGATCGGCGCGTTCAGATCTTGCCCCTGCATCACTTTGCGGATCAGGGAATAGCCATTGGAATGAGGCCCTGACGACCCGATACCGATCAGCGCGTTCCCCACGCTCACCGTTGATCCATCGATAATGCGGGATTTCTCGACCACACCAACGGCAAATCCTGCAAGGTCGTAGTCGTCCGTGGCGTAGATACCTGGCATTTCGGCGGTTTCTCCGCCCAGCAGCGCAGCGCCAGACTGAATGCAGCCCTCTGCGATTCCGCTGATGACGCTCTGCGCCTGCTCAACGTCCAGTTTGCCGGTTGCAAAGTAGTCCAGGAACCACAGTGGCTCCGCGCCACAGACGATAATATCGTTAACGCACATGGCCACCAGATCGATGCCGATAGTGTCATGAATGCCCAGTTCAATGGCAAGCTTCAGCTTGGTGCCAACACCATCCGCACCGGAAACCATCACCGGTTGCTGATAATCCCCGACGGGCAGCTCAAAGAGACCGCCAAATCCGCCGATACCGCCGAGAACGCCTGCGCGCTGCGTGGCCGCCACCAGCGGCTTGATTCTGCGCACCAGTTCGTTACCTGCATCGATATCAACACCGGCATCCGCGTAAGTCAGTCCACCGGCAGGGGTATCTGGCTGGTCTGAAGTCTGTTCAGTCATGAATTGAAAAGTCGGGTGATCGCTGAGGCTGGGACAGGCGTTATCAATGATACGCTTAACGCATTAGTGGTGTGGGTATGTTGCGTTTTTGGCGATGATGACAAAACTGAGAAACAAACGATGCAGGGCGCATCCAGACAGGCTGTGGAAAACGGGGTTTGCGGCACTGTTTGCGTTCTGCATGCTGGTGCTCCTGACGAGTGTTCCGGCACAGGCGCAAACCGACGCCTACAGCGTTGAGGTTGCCGTGGCCGATCGCGGCACGGCTGAGCAACAGGATGCCTACCAGGCCGCCTTTCGGCGTGTGCTGATCAACAACAGCGGCGATAAAACCCTGTTGAATCGTGATGCCATCCGGGATGGGCTCAAAGACGCTGAGTCGTATGTCTCGGGCATCTCCTACCGCACACCGCCGCCGGGCACGGTCATATCGAGCGACACGCCCATTACCGAACTGGTGCGGGAAACCGGACAAGCCACGCAGCTGATGCTGGTCAGTTTTGACCGTGCTCTGGTGCGCGCCCTGATAGACGGATCGGTCGGGTCACAAGCGCAGGACGAAACCGAGGCGCCTGTTCGCCGCAGCGATACGGCCCTTGTTTGGTTGTTGATCCAGGATACCGGCCGGGACATCATGATCAGCGATCCCGCCGCTGCCAACGTGCAAAGCCGGGCGCGCGAAATTGCCGGTGCCGCGGGTATAACGCTGGTGTTTCCAACCGGTGATGAAACCGATCAGCTGGCCGTGACGGCCACCGAACTTGTTGATCAGGATCTGCAGCGTTTGCAAGCGGCCTCTGCGCGTTATGAGCCTGGCACTGTGCTGGCAGGCACCCTGTCGCGGGATGGGGTGCGTGGCTGGCAGGGCGAATGGGTTCGTTTCGATGGTGAAGCGCAACAGACTGCAACTATCGCGTCCGACAGTCTGGACGAGGCCTTGCAGCAGGGATTGGCCATACTCAGCAGCAGCGAGCGTCTGGACGAAACCTACCGCTATGGTGGCGCAGCGTTATCAGATACCGAAGGGTTGATCTGGGTCGGTTCGGTGAATTCCCTGGCAGCCTACGCCACGTTGATGAACTTCATGGAAAGCGTGCCGAGTGTAGGCACTGTGTATCCCAAGGAGATTGCTGACACATCCATGGTGCTCGCGGTTATGCCCAGAAGCGCTTTGCGTGATATCGAAAACGCCGCGGTATCTCAGAACTGGTTACGCCGCACAGCGCCGCCGCTCAATGAACTATCCGGCAGGCTTGGTGGCAACGCCGATCTGGCTTTGGAAATGGGCCGCTAACCATCGATCGTGCATCCACAACTGACATTAGGCCTCGATACGGCACCCGCCACCTCGTTTGACAGCTTCTACGTGGACTCAACCACCTCCCTGGTCCGCGATAGCGTTCGGGCGTTTGTGCAAGGGACGCTGGACGAGGTACAGGTTTTTCTCTGGGGCGACACCGGTACTGGAAAATCGCACTTGTTAACCGCCGCGTGCCAGGCGTTCAGCCAGTCGGGCTATCGGATCGGGTATTTACCCGGTGAGATGGTGAATTATTCGGGTGCGCTGGAGGGAATGGAGCAGGTGGATCTGCTGTGTATTGATGATCTGCAACGCCTGGATCGCGCCGCTGAAATAGAACTGTTCCACTGCATTAACCGATGCCGTGATGCCGGAGCCAGGCTGATATTCGCCGCCGACCGGGCTCCGGATGAACTTGGCTTGAAGCTGAAAGACCTACAGACACGATTGGCATGGGGGCTGGTATTCCAGGTGCAGCCATTGGATGACGAAGCCTTGCGAGAGGCTTTTCGACAAGAGATAGAAGCACGTTCGCTGGAAGCCAGTGATGAAGTACTGGGCTATGTGTTGAGACGGTTTCCGCGCCGCATAGCCACACTGAAACGTATCGTGGATACGCTGGATGAAGTATCGCTCAGCGAACAGCGGCGCATCACCATCCCGTTAGTGAAAAGTGTGTTCGGTGAGGCCGAGCGAGTCGCCCTGTCTGAGCGAGCGCGTTTCTAGATCGAGTAAAGCGTTCTGAACCACAGGCTCGCTCGGCGGACCACTAGGGACAGCACCTGACTGGCACTACTGACTATTCTCGTCGACAGGCTTGCGCTGTTCAGGCGGGGTAGGTGTATATCGTGAGTACATGCTGCTGCCAACCATCAGTAGCAGGCTGAGCACGACCATGATCATCCCCAGCCACTGTTCCAGCGATTCGTGATTGTACCAGACGTCTACGCCGATGATGAAGTAGAGCATGCTGAGAAAGCCAATCCACTGATGCGTATAGCGGCGCGAATGAATGATGCCGCGCAAGGGAAACAACAGCGGTATTGCCAGTGCGGCCAATACCAGCGCTCTGGGTACTCTTTCCGGGGGCGACAGCCAGGTAAACCAGTTGACAATCAATACCAGCAGGCCGAAGTAGCCGACCAGTGTCAGCTTGCGACCGATGGCGGCATGGCGCGGTGATTCAAACCGGGGTTTGCGTTTCTTTCCTGAAGAGGCCATCAGTGCTTATCCCTGGTTCCCGGTTGACAGCGCAAGCGCAGTGGCGGCTACCCGCCTGCCCAGTGCCTTGCACAATTCGGATTCGTTGCTATCAAGCGGTGCACTACCGTCCTCTCCAGCCACATGGCTGGCACCGTACGGCGTGCCACCCCGCGTTGTCTGCATCAGCGCCGGGTTGGAGTATGGCAGCCCACAGATCAACATGCCGTGATGCAACAGTGGCACCATCATGCTCAGCAGCGTGCTTTCCTGACCACCGTGCATACTGCCCGTGGAGGTAAAGACGGCCGCTGGTTTTCCCGACAATGTGCCGGCAAACCACTGCTCTGTGGTTTGATCCAGAAACAGTTTCAGCGACGCCGACATATTGCCGAAGTGAGTGGGGCTGCCGATAATCAGTGCATCACACGCTTTGAGGTCTGAGGTTTCTGCGTAGGGCGCACCAGAATCCGGCACGCTGGGAAGCCTTTGTGCGCTGCGATCCCCGGCTTTGGGTGCAGCTCGTAGTCTGGCCGTGCAGCCTTCTACAGAATCGGCGCCACGGCCGATCAGCTGAGCCATACGGTAGGTATTTCCGCCGTTGGAGTCGTACACGATCAGAATGGTGCAGTTTGCGTTTGTGGCAGTCGACATGTTGGAGTCTGTTGTTGGCTTTTGTTTGTTGCAGCACACTATTTACGGGCGAAGACCCAGCCGGTTCATCGAGTGTGTCACATCTGGTGGAGAGTTCGTGACGTGAACGATACCTTGCGTGCTATTCACTCACGGCATGACAGGTCAGCGCCGATAAGGTGGGCATAGTCTCAACCCGCCTTAACATTGTGCTGACTGAAAACGCAAAACGGTTCGCTGACCCGGCCACGGGAAAGCTTGATCTGGAAGCCATTCTGGATGGACTGCTGCTCGATGGGCTGATTGAGGAGTCCAACAGCTCTCTGCTGCGTTCGTTGGCAAAATCGAAAACTGGCAAACAGACACAAAGTCCACTGGAAAGAATTGCAGCTGGCGGCTGGACCAATGCCCACGATGACAGTGAAAAGATCGACCTGGAATTTCTGTCCCGTTGGCTGGCGAAGAAGGTGGACCTGCCGTGGAAGCGCATCGATCCCCTGCAGATTGATGTACCCGCAGTAACCGCGGTTACTTCTCACGCCTACGCCAGTCGGTTCAACGTTATCTGTATTGAGGCTGCGCCAGACTATGTGGTGTTCGGCACTGCGGAACCGTTCTATACGGAGTGGCAGCAAGAATTGCAGCGCGCATTGCAAAAGGAAATTCGGCTGGTCATTTGCAATCCGGCTGACATCAAGCGCTACCTGACAGAGTTGTATTCGGTGTCCAAATCGGTGCTCGGCGCCAAGAAGGACCAGAACTACCAATCCAGTGCTGTGCAGAATCTGGAACAGTTGATGGAGCTGGGACGGCATGGAAAGCTTGAAGCCAACGACAGCCATGTCATCAGCATTGTTGACTGGTTGCTGCAATACGCCTATGAACAGCGCGCCAGTGACATTCATCTGGAGCCACGCAGGGAAATGGGCGCAGTGCGCTTTCGCATTGATGGTGTCATGCAGCAGGTGTATGACATGCCTGCCGCGGTTATGGCGGCGGTCACCAGTCGTCTGAAAATACTGGGCAGGCTGGATGTTGCGGAAAAACGTCGTCCCCAGGATGGGCGTCTGAAAACCCGCAATGGTGAGGGCAAGGAGGTGGAACTGCGAATCTCCACCATGCCAACTGCCTTTGGCGAGAAAATGGTCATGCGTATCTTTGATCCGGAAGTGCTGGTCAAGGATCAGGCTCAGTTGGGCTTCGACAGTCGTGAGGCAGACATCTGGAATTCCATGATTCGTCAACCTAACGGGATTCTGCTGGTAACCGGCCCTACCGGTTCGGGCAAGACAACCACGCTCTACAGCAGCCTGCAGATGTTGGCCACACCTGACGTCAACGTCTGCACGATTGAGGATCCCATTGAACTGGTTGTGCCGGCGTTCAATCAGATGCAGGTGCAGCATAATATAGAACTGGATTTTGCAGCCGGTGTTCGAACACTGCTCAGGCAGGATCCCGACATCATCATGGTCGGTGAAATCCGGGATCTGGAAACCGCTCAGATGGCGGTGCAGGCGGCACTGACGGGCCATCTGGTTTTATCGACGCTGCATACCAATGATGCGGCGTCAGCTGTTACACGATTGCTCGAACTGGGCGTTCCGTACTATCTGATCCGCTCAACCGTTATCGGTGTGGTGGCGCAGCGACTGATCAGAACGTATTGCCCCACCTGTGTGGAAAAGGCCGAGATGGATGCCGAGCAATGGAATACATTGATGGCTCCCTGGAAGTCAACGGTGCCGGAACACATTCACAAGCCGGTGGGTTGTCTGGAGTGCAGAAGCACAGGCTTTCTCGGGCGTGCCGGTATTTACGAACTGTTGCAGATGACGCCGGGTGTCAAGAACCTGATAACCCCCAACGTGCATCTGGAGGACTTGCGCAAGCAGGCGTACAAGGATGGCATGCGTCCACTGAGAATCAGTGGTCTGGGTAAGGTCTCGCAAGGCAAGACCAGTTTTGAAGAAATCCTGAAGGTAACGCCTGCGCCCCTGATGGAGTGATGCTCTCGTGGTGTTCAGCGTGGCGGCCAAAGCCTGGCACCACGTTGAATGAGCGCTTAGTATGTGCCTTTACACGGGCAGCATTCTGGGAGTCTTTCGTTGAAAAGTGCATCGGGCGTGAGTATCCGAACAGCAATGGTTAGCGATGTGGCAGCCATGACACGCATCTATTCGCATCATGTATTGAACGGCACGGGTAGCTTCGAGGAGCTCGCGCCTGCCGAGCACACCATGCGTGAGCGCTTTGAGTTACGCGAAGCAGACTCATACCCCACCTTGCTGGCTGAGGTGAACGGACAAGTGGCAGGGTTTGCTTATGCTGGAAACTACAAAGCGCGTTCTGCCTACCGCTTCACGGTAGAGGATTCCATTTACGTTGCCCCTGATGCCACCGGTATGGGCGTGGGTGCAGCGCTGCTGAACGAGCTGATCAGCGTGTGCTCATCCAGCGGTTACCGACAGATGATGGCCGTGATTGGCGACAGCGCCAACGTGGCGTCAATAGGCTTGCACGAACGCTGCGGATTCACGCTGATTGGTACGGCCCGGGAGCTGGGCTACAAGCACGGCCGGTGGCTGGATATCGTGTACATGCAGCGTTCCTTATAATGTATTTATTGCAATAGTTCACACACGTTGCCGGTGGTGTCACGCAGAGTCATCGCAAGGCTTGCCACTACAGTGCTTGTCTGCTTTTGACGCCGGGTATGGCTGCCATGTCATGATGTGTGAGCAAGCTGCGGGAATCCCGAGTGCGGCCACGGTTATACTTCAACACGGAAAGCTGGCAATGGTTTCCACTACATTAGCGCAGAGAACGTCTATGTCCGCAACAGAGTCAGAGCATCCGATTTGCTGGACTGCCGAGGAATATCAGCAGTTTGGCAGAGTGCCCCAGATCAGCCAGCATCGCTACCATACGCTGCCGTTGTTCAATACGGATGTGCTGGTTGCCTTGCTCGACGACTACCCTCGACAGCACTTGCAGGCCTATTCGATGGGTACGGATCCCCAACGCAATGAAGACTGGAAGCAGGTAGATATTGCGCCAGAGACCCGCGGTGCCGATCTGTGGCGTGCCGTGGAAAATGGTCGAATCTGGCTCAATCTCGTGCATATCGAAAGCAACCGGGCCGAGTATCGGGAGCTGATCGATTCCATGTATGTACATCTGGGTGAGCGGTGTCCGCACCTGCGTAATCCGCGCGGTACGCACAGTGCGCTGTTGATCAGTTCACCGGGGGCGCAGGTGTATTATCACCTGGACGCCGAGCCCAACATGTTGTGGCATCTGCGTGGCGAGAAGGATGTCTGGCTGTATCCGGCCATGGACCCGGAGCTGGTACCTCAGGACTATCTGGAGGATATTTACGCTGGCGAAATCGGTGAAAACCTCCCGTACAAACCCGAATTTGATCGCAAGGCATTGCACCACCGCCTGGTACCGGGGGAGGCTGCATCGTGGCCGCACAATGGCCCACATCGCATTGTCAACGTCGACATGAATGTGTCTCTGGCTACCAGTTACTACACGCCGGTGGTTTACCAGCGCCAATACGTGCAGCTGGCCAACCGGTTTATCCTGCGCAACCTGGGGGTGCGTGAGCGCAGCATGGCTGAGCAAGGGCTGACACCGGCAACCAAACGCATGGCGTATCGAATCATCAACAAGGTAAAACCGTTCAAGCGTCGCGTCCGCTCTGCGTCCTACATCACAGATCTTCAACTTGACCCGGACGCACCGCTGGGGCTGCGTCGGCTACCCGAACCGAAACTGGCCTCATTTGCCAGCGCCAGACATACTGCCGAGAGCTGAGCTGTCTTGACACCATGAACTCAGTTGGCCAGGAGTCGGTTGGCAACGCCCGGCACAACACCGAATCCTCGCAGCATTTGCCTGATAGCGCATTGTTAACGCCCGGTGCGCTGACGATTGATTGCCTGCAAACCCCCGATGCCTTTGACCGATTGCAACTGGTATGGCAGGCATTGGAACGAAGTGATACGCAGTGCATGCCCGCAAACACGTGGCAGTGGGCAAGCCTCTGGTGGGAACACTATGCCACGCGCCGCGATACGTTGGTGTTGCTTACCGCAAGGCACGGTAAGCGAGTGGTGGCTATCGCGCCTTTTTATATAGATTCCGGCAGGATGTGCCGCGTTGTACCAGTAAAAGTGTTGCGTTTCATCGGCAGTGGCCGTGACACCTCACCCGACTATCTGAACATCGTGGCTTTGCCTCATGCGCGCAAGGCTGCTGAAGCCGCGTTCCTCGAGCATCTTCTGACGATACGTGGGTGGCAAAAGTTGTACCTGAGTGACATGCGGGAAGAATCGTCACTTGTGGATTGCGTACGCGCTTTCGTGAAACGCCAGTCCGGGGCCTTGACACCGGAGCGGAAGAACACGTTGATGCGGGCAAGCCTTCCCGATTCATGGGATCAGTATCGAGCAAACCTGAGTCGCAAGCGCCGCAAACAGATCAATCACCGGCAGAACCGACTGGATGCCGCAGGACGTTCCGAACTGTCGCTGTGTGCCAGCCCAACGGAGTTGGCAGAGGCCAGTGATGCACTGGCGCACCTGCATCGTTTACGCTGGCAGAGCAAGGGTGAGCCGGGTGCTTTCATCACCGAGAGTTATGAAAGTTTTCATCGAGCAGTGATCAGGAAATTCTTTGCCAGTGATGCGCTGTGGCTGGCAACCCTGAAACTGGATGGTCAGATTATCGGTGTGCAGTACATTCTCGTGTGGCGAGGCGAACTGCAATTTTTTCAAAGTGGCTATTCACCAGATCATGAAAGTCTCAGCCCGGGGCATGTGTTGTTCACCTACGTGATCAAACGCGGCATCGAACAGGGCATGACCGATATCGACATGTTGAAAGGCTACTATGAATACAAGTCGGCCTATGCCAGAGACTCCGTGACAACCTGTGATGTTGGCTTCATACGAACTGGAATTCGCAGTATGCTGGGGCACTGTCTGCGAATGGCAAAAAGCACGCAGCAAGCTTTCAGCAAAACACCAAGGGATGCGCAATGAACACCACCGCAGTAATGAGATCATGGCGAGTCTGCCTGGCCACCGGTTGTTGTCTGTTTTTGCTGTCGGCTTGTGGTGGTAGTAACGGCGATGGAACCGGAACTGCTGGCACGCCGGATACCGGCGATGAAAACCCGGAAACCACACTGGGACAGGATATGACTCCCGATAGCGCTGAACTGGGTGTAGTCGGGCCGCTGGCTACCCCGTCGGAGCCTGCCCCTGACGAGCTTGCATCACTGGATCGTGTGTCGCTGGTGGTCAGTGCCGAATCGCGTTGTGCAGTGGTGGGAGAGGCGATCAACGTCAGTGTCACTCGCTCACTGACAGAAGCAGAACTGGCCGCAGGTGATCCTGCAACACCGCCAGACGTAGCAGCCTACGTCACCTATTCGCAGGGGCTGGGTGATTCATTGTCGTTACTGTCAGTCACCAACTCGCAGGCCAGTTTCAGCCTGCAGCGCCAGGATGTTCTGAGCCTGACCGCCGAGCTCGACAACGGTTCGGTGACAGCCTACCTGGCTGGCTTTGCCGATGACACACCCACCAGTGCAGTGCTTCGCAAACCGGTTCCGGGCGGGTGTTTATATGCTTTTCGCATTCCAGGCTACTGTGCAACCGGTCTGGCAAAAGGCGGCACGCTGTCGTTTAACCGTGACGGTCAGGGAATCAGCGCCATGGGCTGTGAACTCACGAACCCCGGAAACTTGCCTGTAATCGACCTCCCGCCGCCTGAGCCGGTGCCAACCACATCCGGTTGAATAAGGGTTTTACAAGCTCCAGACGCTTATACCGTCAGGAAGGTCTGCCGTGCAGGCTTCTGCTGATCAGATCCTGATGATCGGATAATGTGCTACCCAGATCAACCTACGACAAACCCGATGCGTGCTAGCGTTCCATTCTGAGCAGTGTGTATCAAAGCAATGTTCCCGGATGGATAAACTCGGTGCAGCAGAAAGGCATCACGGGGCGTATTCCTTGGAACATCGGGGGTTGGTACCTCCTGTGCCGCTTTTGAACATTTGAAAGATGCACAGCGGGAGAAACACGATGTCAGAAGAATCCAGGCCATCCGGTGCCATAGATCTTGACGAACTATTTGAGCGTGCCGACGATGTCGTGGCAAAGTCTGTGATTGGCAGGCCTCGTCAGGGTTCCGGATACGTACCGAAAATCGATGCAAAAATTCGCCTGAATCGGGAAGTCATGGATTGGCTAAAGTCGATGGGGCCGCGTCATTACAGCCGCATCAACGGTTTGTTAACCGCACTGATGGAAGCAGAGCAGAAAAGAGAATCTGACAGAAGTCTCTAAAGCGAAGCCTTTATGTGAAAAGCCCCACCCGTCAGCGCTTGTTTATTCTGACGTGGCAGGTGTACCGGAGTGGGCCTTGAATGCCGGTGCCAGCGTCTGAATCATCTCGGTCGCCAACGCCAGTTTCTGGGCCTCGGTTTGACCTTTGCCGATAGGTCCATCAACAAACAGATTGGCCAGGCCGTGCACCGCAGACCAGGCCAGCAGTTCCTCAGAGCTCAACGAGTTCGGGTCGGTATCCCGGATTGAATCTGCAAATCCCCCTTTCAGATTAGCGCTGAGCGTTTCAGACGCTGCGACGTATCGTTCATCTTCCGAATAGATGGTCTCCTCACTCCACATGGCGCGAAAAAAAGCCGGTTTGTCGATGGCAAACTGAATGTAGGCCAGCCCCACGGCCTGCAGCGCATTCTGATGGTTCGTCTGGGCGGTTGCATTGGCTGTGGACAAGGCGTTGGAGAGTTGCAGCAGGGCGCGCGTGGCGAAGGCTGTCAGCAGGTCCCGTTTGTCCGAATAATGACGAAACGCGGAAGAGGGGGAAACGCCAATTTTCTTCGCACAGGCCCGCAGGGTAACCGCTTCCAGCCCGAACTGGGTGGCTAGCTCGTCCACGGCGTCCAGCAGCGATTCCGCCAGATTTCCGTGGTGGTAGGTCCCTTTATCCTTCTTCATCGGTTGCTTCATGGGTTCATTCTACCCTCGATGTGATCAATGTTCACTTTTTTTCGATTTCACTTGAAATTACCCGTATTTGTCCGCTATAGTATGTGAACAGTGTTTACATGGCCCGGGAGCTGAAGCGATCAAGGGTTGGCACTGGGGATGTGAAAGCGCTTCTTTACCATCAACTGATAGAGGTATCACTATGTCGTCAACAAGTGGAAATGTGGAACATCAGGGATTTCAGTCATGGTCTCGATGTGGAAGCAACAGCGCTCGAACTGCACGCTGGTCGGGCATCAACATAGCGGCCATGGTCGTGGGGTTTGTGTTCTTCTGGCCTGTGGGCCTGGTGGTGTTGTTCTGGATCATGTCCGGGCGTCAGGTGCAAGAGCTACCGGGAGCGGTGCGTGAGCAATGGGTCCATTTCTTCGGCGGTGGTAAAACACCGGTTGAAGTTATCGATAACCGGGTGTTCAACGAGTACCAGCAAACTCAGTACGACCGCATCCGTGAAATCAAGGAAGAAATCAAGCACCGCGCTCAGCGCTTCACTGATTTTCGCAACGATGCGCAGCGCCGTGCTGATCAGGAAGAGTTTGATCGTTTCATGGCCAGCAACCCCACGGCATCAAAGGCCAGCCGTAACGCGTAAGCGCCAGTTTGCGCTAACTTCCCGGCGCCACGTAACCGTCCTGAGCCAGCATGGCTTTTGACGGATTACGGAGCGCCGAGGCGGCTCTTTGTTGTTACAGGCCCAGGGTTGTTACAGGCCTAGGGTGGCCATCACGGTGTCTCGTTTGATGATGGACGACTCGCTGTCACGGCGGCCTCGATATTCAACCTCGTTGTTGGCCAGCAGTTTGTCGCTGACGACAAACCGATGCGGTACGCCTATCAGTTCCATGTCAGCGAACATGGCACCGGGCCGTAACGGCCGATCGTCAAACAACACATCCACGCCTGCGTTCTTGAGCTCGGTGTAGAGTGCTTCAGCGGCTTCCTTTACCGCATCCGATTTCACCATATTGACAGGACAGACCACTGCTTCAAACGGTGCGATAGTCATCGGCCAGATAATGCCCTGATCGTCGTTGTTCTGTTCAATGGCAGCCGCCGCAATTCTCGTGATCCCTATCCCGTAACAGCCCATCATGATGGTTTGCGGCTTGCCGTTTTCATCGAGAACGGATGCGTTCAAGGCCTCGCTGTACGTAGTGCCCAATTGAAAAATATGACCAACTTCGATGCCGCGAACAATTTTCAGTGTGCCGGGGCCTGCAGGATTGGGGTCACCTTCCACCACATTGCGAATATCGCGAACCAGTGGCTCTGGCAGGTCGCGGCCCCAGTTCACGCCTGACACATGCTTGCCATTTTCATTGGCACCGCAAACAAAATCGCTCATGTTGGCGGCATCGGTATCGGCAATGACGGGCATGTTGAGTCCGATCGGGCCGATCGAGCCGGCATCACACTGCGCCGCCGCGTTTATCTCAGCTGCATCAGCCATGGTGAGCGGAACAGCCACTTCGGGTAAGTGCTCGGCTTTGATCTCGTTGAGCTGATGATCACCTCGCAGAACCAGCGCAACGATGGGGGTGTCGGTGCCCTTGACCAGTAGTGTTTTCAGGCATTGAGACTCCGCGATGGCCAGATGCGTGGCAAGCTCGGCGATGGTGTGGATATCGGGAGTATCGATAGTCTGCCTGTCAGCGCTGGCGGCAGAGCGCTGTGTGGTGCTGACCACAGCCGCTTTTTCCATGTTGGCGGCATAGTTCCCCTCGGTGGAGTAAACCACCGCATCCTCGCCACTGTCGGCCAGCACATGGAACTCACGAGACTGTGCACCGCCAATACTGCCGCTATCCGCTTCCACGGCCCGGTATTCCAATCCGATACGATCAAAGATGTTGCAGTACGCCACATGCATCTCGTCAAAGCTCTCTTTCAACGATGCTTCACCCAGATTGAACGAGTAGGCGTCTTTCATGATGAATTCGCGTGCGCGCATAACACCGAACCGCGGCCGAATTTCATCGCGGAACTTGGTTTGAATCTGGTAGAAATTCAGGGGTAGTTGGCGGTAGCTCTTGATCTCGCGTCGGGCGATATCGGTGATGACTTCTTCGTGCGTCGGGCCTACGCAATAGTCTCGATCATGGCGATCCTTGAGTCGTAACAATTCGGGGCCGTACTTGACCCAACGCCCCGACTCCTGCCACAGCTCGGCCGGCTGTATGGAGGGCATGAGCATTTCCATAGCGCCGGCCTTGTTCATCTCATCGCGCACTATCGCTTCGATCTTGCGCACAACGCGTAACCCCAGCGGCATCCAGGAGTACAGGCCTGAGCCCAGGCGGCGAATGAATCCGGCACGCAACATGAGCTGATGGCTGACTATCTCAGCGTCGTTAGGGGTTTCTTTGGTGGTCTTGAGGTGAAACTGGCTGGCGCGCATGCCTGTGATTCCGATGAGCTTCGCCGGAGTATAACGAGTTACCATACCCCGATGCGCCAACCATGCACCGTCTCTGTCATCCCGTATGTCTGATCGCCGACTTCAGGTGTTTCACACTGTGGCAGGCGTGCTGAGTTTCACCCGCGCGGCTGAGCTGTTGCACATGACTCAACCGGCGGTGACTCATCAGATCCGGCAGCTGGAAGAGGAGTTTAACGCCCGGTTGTTTGACCGGCGCAACAACAAGATCAGCCTGACTGCCGCCGGTGAGCAGGTGCAGGAATACGCTACCCGTATTCTGGGGCTTTACGATGACATGCAGCTGTCGGTCAAGGCACTGACTGGCGATCGCACCGGGCTTGTCACGATTGGCGCCAGCACCACCATTGCCGAGTACATGTTGCCGGGTTTGCTGGGAGACTTCAGGCAGCATTTTCCCGAGGTCCAGATTCGGCTGCGCGTGGCCAATACCGATGCCGTGGTCAATATGGTGGCCGACAACGTCATCGACCTGGGCGTGGTGGAGGGCGAGGTAGACAATCAGCTACTGCGAGTAGAGCAGTGCCAGCAGGATGAAATGCAGGTGGCTGTTCCCCCGAATCACGCGCTGGCACAGCAAGCCAGCGTAGCGCCGTCTCAGCTCACCGAATACCCGTTTATCTATCGCGAGGATGGTTCGGGTACCCGCAGTGTTATCGAACGCTACTTCAGCGATCACGGTGTTGATGAAAATTCGCTCAATCGACCATTCGAGCTAGGCAGTACCGAGGCCATCAAGGGTGCCGTGCAGGTGGGTGTGGGAATCACCATCGTGTCCAGAGCCACCCTGAGTAAAGAGCTGGCACTGGGACATCTGGTTGCTCTGCCACTGGATCCTCCGCTAATGCGCTCGTTCTACTTTGTCAGACAACGACAGAAGTTCAGAACTCATCTGATGGATGAACTGTTCCAGTTTGCCCGTAACTACTTCGATCCTGAATGAGCGCTGCAGAGAGTCCGTACCCGGGTGGGCCGTACGTGTCTGCCCCCGAACTGATCAGATTCCCTCGGGCGCTGTTGAAGCAGGGTGGTCGGCTTTTGGCGGTCAACCGTGTGGTCGGGAGGGCGTTCTGCCATCTGAGAGCCAATATGTCGCCATTGTCATCGTGCACTGATCTTGCAAACCCGATTATACGAACACAGGTTGTGCCGGTGCGGGCAACCCGTTTAACCGGGTGTCATCTTGTTGTGATCTGGCATAATAATGCTTCTTTCAGATTTTCAAATCGCTTAACGTGGAGTCGGGCCGGCGATGTATGACATCTTCCGCGACTGGTATACCCGGAATTTCTCCGATCCCCAGGCGGTAATCCTTGCGTTTCTGCTGCTGGTCGTCTTCGGGCTGCTCTGGTTGGTGGGTGACATCATGGCGCCGGTGCTGGTGGCGCTGGTGCTCGCCTATCTGCTGGAAAGCGTGGTGGCCACCATGGAACGCTGGCGTGTCCATCGCACCCTGGGTTCGGTATTTGTATTGTTCCTGATTGTGTCCATTTCAGTCTTTGTGCTGTTCGGTCTTGTCCCGGTCCTGTCTCAACAGCTTACTGGCATCGTTCGCGAGTTGCCCGGCATGATTCAGAACATTCAGGAGCAATTGCTGCGGCTTCCAGAAAAATACCCGGAT
This sequence comes from uncultured Granulosicoccus sp., assembly GCA_938016235.1. Classification (GTDB taxonomy): domain Bacteria; phylum Pseudomonadota; class Gammaproteobacteria; order Granulosicoccales; family Granulosicoccaceae; genus Granulosicoccus. The sequence continues at coordinate 15,813 of CALLPU010000148.1, forward strand.
ATCTTCACCGTGGCTCAGGTCAATGATCTGATCGCCAATCTTCGTAACGAACTGACCTCCTTTACACAGAGTGTGCTGTCGTTTTCACTGGCAAGGC
>CALLPU010000149.1 GCA_938016235.1 uncultured Granulosicoccus sp.
CGTGGCACTGGGCGTGCGGCGCGCCATTTCACAAGCCGGCCTGCTGATGGGCGAGGATGTGTCAGTCATCATTCACGATGACGAGCTGTCGTTCTTCCACAACAACGATCCCGTTCCCCAGTTCACGGCAACACGCTCATCGGTCAGAGACGCCGGTGTGAAAGCCGCTCAGATGCTGCTCGACATTATTGATAACCCGTCGCTACCACCCATGAGCGAATTGCTCGAAGCCCACCTGACCATTGGTGCATCAACAGGCCCCATGAAGAGCCGGCGCATCGCGCGGCTACTGTAAGGTTGTACTACGTCAGTGGAAGATCTGCCCACCGAGCGATTCGATCGTGTGACGCAGCAACGACGCTACTGCATCCAGCTCAGCCTGATCTGTTCCACGCGCCACCAGCGATAATCGAAACGTATCCTGCAGCTTGCCCGGGTAACTGCCAATGTCCACGTTCGGATGGTGATCCTGAAGCTCTCTCAAGGCAGAGGCGACAGCCCCTTCACCAAGATTGCACGCCACGGTAACACTGTGCATGACAGCACCGGATTGCAACTGTGGCATGACGCTATCCAGCATGGCCTGCATGATTCTGGGCACACCGGCAAAGACGAACACGTTGTCCATTCTGAATCCGGGCGCCGCAGACACCGGGTTATCCACCAATGAGGCACCTTCAGGAATTCTCGCCATGCGCAGACGATCCTCATTGGGTTCGATATCCCGAGCCTTGAAATAAGCCATCAGACGGCTTTCGGCTTCTGGATGGTGCGGCAAGGCCACGCCAAATGCCTCTGCCACGCAATCGGCGGTGATGTCATCGTGCGTTGGTCCGATACCGCCCGTGGTGAACACGTAGGTGTAGCGCGCACGCAGCTCGTTAAGACTACTCACAATCACGGCGGGAATATCCGGAATGACACGCGCTTCACGCAGCCGTACACCGTGGCCATCCATGCGTTTGGCAATGAAGGCAAGATTAATGTCTTGTGTACGACCACTGAGCAATTCGTTGCCAATCAGCAGCACGGCAGCTGTCGGTGTCTGGCTCTCGGCGGTATTGCTCATCAGTTCACAGACACGGATACTCGCGCGCACTGAAACGGATAGTCACGCTCAGCCAGACCCGCAGAAATCCACAGCAAACGCCCCATGATGGAACGCAGATTGAACCCGGGATTGCCCAGCGAGCCATCAAAATCAGCCGCCTGGATCTGCACGAGAGGCACATCACGCAAGCTGGCACTCGCCACGGGTATGCCTTCAATATTGTGTATGACGTCGTCGCTGGATGTAAAAGGCACTACAGCCTCATCTCGCACCACCACGATAGGTGCTACCGCTACCTGTTGCAGGCAGGTTTGCATATGTTCCCACTGAGCTTCAACACCCAGAGCTGGCACGGTTTCATGCTGCTCAGCGCGTGTGTACGCCACTTGTAATCCGGTATTGGACATCGTTCGGGTAGCGACCACCTCTGGAATGTCGGTAATCAGGCCCGGATCATCCTGCAGCTGCAAAAGCGCCGTGGGTATCTCACCGCTCGATTGTGAGCCGGGAGACTCAACAGGCGGGCTGCTTGAGCTGGAACAGCCACTGAGCAGCGCACAGACCAACAGGTATTTGAGCCCGGAGAGCGCCGTACGCCCAGTTGTGTGTAGATCTATTTCCATTGCCAATACAGGTTAGCTCACGATTCGACACGCAAACGTTGCGCCAACGCCCTGTTTACTGCACGCGATGCCGCTACCAGACCAAATGTACCAGTCACAAAAGAAACCGAACCGTAGCCCTGATCACAGTCCAGCCGCGCGCCGGGCACCCCGGGCTTGGCGTGTGACACCGTCCCGTTAGCACTGGGATAGACGGGCTGTTCAGAAGAGTAGACGCATTCCACACCGAAGCGTCGCTTGGGGTTCGTGGTGAAACCGTAGTCAGAACGCAACCGGGAGCGTACCTTCGCGGCCAGCGCATCGTTCCAGGTGCGCGACAGATCGGCCACACCGACCGCCAGGGGATCCACCCTGCCGCCAGCGCCGCCGGTGGTAATCACACGAATCTTGCGCCGACGGCAGAACGCAATCATGGCGGCCTTGAAACGGATATTGTCGATCGCATCTATCACCGCGTCAAAATCCCTGTCCAGGTAATGCTCCAGGTTCTTTTCAGCCAGAAAATCGTCTTCGGCGCACACATCACACGCTGGATTGATCTGCTGTAGCCGGGCCTGCATGGTCAGCACCTTCGACTGGTCAACCGTGGCATGCAGCGCATGCAGCTGGCGATTAACGTTGCTGATGGCAATATCATCGTGGTCTATCATCGTTACATGACCGGCACCGGTACGCACCAGCGACTCGGCCGCCCAGGACCCCACCCCTCCAATACCAACGACGCAGAATCGCAGCTGTGGCAGAAATCGATAAGCGGTCTGACCGAACACGCGCGAAAGCGCGCCAAACGCCGGATCAGGGGTCTGAATTGACATCGAAAAAGGATGGGATGCGCTGGTGTGTATACATGGTACGGTGTAACGACGGTTCTTTGTACACCGGAATCACCACGGATGTGGAGCGGCGAATCAACCAGCACAATGGTTTGAGTCGCGGCGGGGCCAGTTACACCCGGGGCCGCCGCCCGGTTGCACTGGTGTTCACCGACTTCCGGAATGATCGTGCAGATGCCAGTCGGCTTGAATGCCGGATCAAAAAACTCAATCGGGCCGACAAAGACCGGCTCCTGGCGGGTTCACCGCTGCCGAAGAGTCTCCTAGCCAAGGTGTAAACTTAGGAGTACACTTGAGTCAACTACTGATTGTCGGTAACCCCTGCCCGGTTCATACGTAAGAGCCGGGAACAAAGCGATCCACCGCATTTGCCCGGGCCGTACCGATATCAAACGATGTGGAAATACCCCCTACCAATGCCCATCATGGAATTTGGTCGTCGGGCTTTTGTCTGCATCGTGGACCAATTGCGAACTTTGAGGTTTATACGTGAAAAAGATGTTTGTTGGTGGCCTGCCGCTGGAATCCACTGAAGATACAGTGACCGAAATGTTTAATGAATACGGGAAAGTGCGCTCCATCAAGCTTGCTTCAGACGTGTTCACCGGCAAGTGCAAGGGCTTCGGCTTTATTGAAATGGAAGGCCATGAGGCACGCGCGGCAATCGCCGGGCTCAACGGCAAGATCATCGGCGACAAATCGCTGAAAGTACAATTCGAAGAGCCGCGCAAAGGTGGCAAACGTGGCGGTCGCCGCCGCTAGCGCCTACCCTGCTCGAGGCCAGTGCCCGTCAAGCAGGTGCGCTGGCTGTATCGTTTTCTGACCGATGACACCATAAAACAATCCGTCTAAACACACATTGCCGCCTATAATAGTGGGCTGAAAGATCACGTGTACGCACCATTGGCTGCGTCACCGGCAATGGAGCATTGATGGTCATCCCTGACAAGGTCGATAATGACCGTCAGCCAACTGAAGATTCGTCGTCTCCCACGGATCGTCTTACCCGGCGCTCCATCCGCAGCTTCGTGGTGCGTAACGGTCGTACCACGGCCGCCCAGGCCGATGCGCTACACAGATTACTGCCCCGCTACGGCATTACCTACTCCGATCAACTGATCGATACAGCCGCGATATTCAAACGGTCGGCTCCCGTTTGGATGGAAATCGGTTTTGGCAACGGTGATGTCCTGCTGAACATGGCCAGCGAACACCCTGATGTGAATGTCATCGGCGCGGAGGTTCATGAATCGGGCATCGGGCACGCGCTGATCGGCATGGAAAACGCAGGTCTGGATAACCTTCGATTCATTCAGCACGACGCGATGGAAGTGCTTGAAAACATGCTACCGCCGGAAAGCCTGGACAAGCTGCTGCTGCTGTTCCCCGATCCATGGCATAAAAAACGCCATCACAAACGGCGGATTGTACAAACTGATTTCCTGAACGCGGTTGCCAGAACCCTCAAACCCGGCGGCATACTCCACTGCGCCACCGACTGGGCAGAGTACGGCGAATGGATGCTTGAACGCCTCGAAGCCGATGCCCGATTCACGAATCAGGCTGGCACCGGCAACGCCTCACCACGACCCGACTGGCGACCGGTGACACGCTTCGAAAAACGCGGCCATCGGCTCGGGCACGACGTGGTCGACCTACTCTACACACGCAACGTTCCATGATCGAGCAGCTCACCCTCAGCACAGAGATGCTGTTAGTCATGGGCTTGCTGGCAATCACGATCGTTCTGTTCGCTTTCGAAGTTCTGCGCGTCGATGTGGCGGCCATCTGTGTCATGGTCTTGCTGGGCTTGAGCACGATGATCCCGGGTATCGAACCGATCATCTCCCGCGAGGACCTGTTTTCCGGTTTTTCCAGTAACGCGGTCATCTCGGTGATTGCCGTCATGATCATCGGAGCCGGCCTGGATAAAACCGGGCTGATGGGCAAGCTGGCCGCCGTTATTCTGAACAAGGGCGGCAAGACCGAGCAACGCATCATCCCGCTGGTGTCCGGCACCGTCGCGATCATCTCCAGTTTCATGCAGAACATCGGCGCGGCTGCACTTTTTCTGCCTGTGGTCTCGCGCATCAGTGCTCGCACCGACATTCCGATGTCGCGCCTGCTGATGCCGATGGGGTTCTGCGCCATTCTTGGCGGCACCGTCACCATGATCGGGTCAAGCCCGCTGATCCTGCTCAATGATCTGCTGATCTCCTCCAACAAGACACTGCCGGCTGAACAGCAGATGGAAACGTTCGGGCTGTTTTCCGTCACGCCGATCGGTATTGCTCTGGTGATCACCGGCATACTCTATTTCATTGTGGCCGGACGATTCGTGCTGCCGGTCAGTGGTGACTCCGACAGCAACCGTACCTCGCGAGCCTCCGACTATTTCGAGAAGCTCTATGGCATCAAGGGTGAGCTGGTGGAGGTGCGCATCACCGATGACAGTCCGCAAGTGGGCATGTCGATTCACCAGGTGGAGGAAAACAATCCCAACACCCCACTGATGCTGGCCTTGTACAGCGGCGACGTGGTTAAAGTGCCACCCGATCGGGAAGAGATGATCTGGGTCAATACCCGCCTGGGTCTGATGGGCGACAAGGAACAGATAGCGCGCTACTGCGAAGAGAACCACTGGGAACTGCTCGGAGAGCCGGATCGTTTTTCCGATGTACTCAATGCACAACATGGCGGTATCGCTGAAGTGGTTATTCCTCCGGGCTCCGGGCTGATCGGTCAGCTAATTGGGGACATCAAGCCGCGCCGCAGTTTTGGAACCAACATCCTGCAGATCTACCGCAACGAGGAGATCATCAAGCGTGGTTTTCGTGATCAGAAGCTGCACGCCGGTGACACGCTGGTGGTGCACGCAAGCTGGAAAGATCTGAAAAGCCTGTCGCGAAATCGTGATTTCGTACTGGCCACCGACGTCAAGTACGAGGATCTGCGTACCAACAAGATTCGCGAAGCGCTGATTTTTTTCGCGCTGGCACTGACGCTGTTTCTGCTCACAGACAGCCTCTCCATATCATTGCTCACCGGTGCAGTGGGTATGGTTCTGTCCGGCGTGCTCACCATGGATGAGGCCTACGATGCCGTGAGCTGGCAAACGGTGTTTCTGCTCGCCAGCCTGATCCCATTGGGTATCGCCGTTGATCAGTCGGGCACGGCGGCCTGGATAGCGCAGGAGATCCTGGCGTTGGTCGGCGACGTGCCCACCTGGGTGTTGCAGGTTGTGATCGCGCTACTGGCAACGTTCTTTACGCTTGTCATGTCGAATATAGGCGCTACGGTGCTGCTGGTTCCGCTAGCAGTGAACATTGCGGTGGCAGTGAATGCTGACCCTGCGGTTTTCGCGCTTACTGTGGCCATCTCTACCTCAAACTCCTTTTTGATACCCACGCATCAGGTAAACGCACTCTTGATGGGGCCAGGTGGCTATCAAGTCGCGGATTTCATGCGTGCAGGCGGTATCATGACCGTTCTGTTTCTGGTGGTAAGCTTGGCAATGCTGAATCTGATGGTGTAATTTTCTTGTGCGCAGCATGAGAACCGAGTGCGTTGCCTCCATCGATCAGCTGCGTGAACTCATTCCCGCCTGGACTCGCCTGGCGGAGAACGCCCTCGAAGACAATCTGAATTACGAACCGGTGCCGCTAATGGCGCTGCTCGACAACCTGCCCTATCCAGACTGGTTTGTTGTTTTGGTATGGCAAGAGGATGAGCTGTGCGGGTTCTTCCCGATGCAGGCCATACGCTACCTGCCCTTGCCTATCAAACAGTTTTCGACCCTGTTTGAAAACCATTTCATGTCTTGTGCACCCTTGATACACAAGGCCTGCGCAACCGAATGCCTGAAGGCCTTCTGGACCTGGTTCAACGCAGGCTCAACACCTCGCCTCTACTTTCTCAGCGAAGTGTTCGAGCAAAGCGCATTTGGCAAGTTGCTGCTTGCAACCGGTTCAGAGCAAGTACTGGAGAACGTCGACTCCCTGGATAGAGCCGGGCTTACCTCGGCAACAGCTCACTTTGACGATTACCTGAAACGCACCATGAGTGCCAAGAGCCGAAACACGCTGCAGAGGAAGCGACGGAAGCTTTCCGAATATGGCACCTGGCGCGTGGACTACGCCACTCAGGATTCGCAGCACATTGCCCATCTCATGAAGGACCTTGCGACTGTCGAGTTACTCAGCTGGAAAGCCAATGCAGGATCAGCCATTGGACTACATCCACCGTTGAT